>CAUSOO010000008.1:0-54220 GCA_963533245.1 uncultured Neisseria sp. | reverse complement strand
CCTCGAAAACCGTCAACTCCCAAACAACAAAAAATTCCAAAAAACCTAACAACAATCTGAAATTCAACGGTTTTTATTTCAGACACTATTTCAGAACTTTCAAAACACCATCAATCCAAACTCAAACAACCTAAAACCATTTAATTCTCACAACTACAAACAGCACAACCCCAACAACAGCAAAGGTCGTCTGAAATCCCTTTCAGACGACCTTTTCATTTTCTTACTGCCTAATTCAATCAGCCGATTTCATTATACTTAATCGGCAAACTGTTTTTTCATACGTTCACGGCGTTCTTGTGCTTCTACGGAAAGCGTAGCAGTCGGGCGGGCAAGGAGGCGTTTGAGGCCGATGGGCTCGCCGGTATCCGCGCAGAAACCATAATCGCCTTCATCGATGCTACGGATAGTTGCTTGTACTTTACCTAAAAGTTTGCGCTCGCGGTCGCGGGTGCGCAGCTCCAGCGCGTACTCTTCTTCTTGAGTGGCGCGGTCAGCAGGATCGGGAGCCGATTCGTGTTCTTGCAGGTGGCCGGTGGTGGCAGATGCGTTTTCAATCAGTTCGTCTTGCATTTTTACCAGCAGTTCGCGGAAGAATGCCAACTGATCACTATTCATGTAGTCTTCTTCCGGGCCGTCCCAATTCAAAATGTCTTGTTCTGTCAGCTTTGCCATAATTTTTCTTTCAATCTATTGCGGGAAACGAAATGCTACTCAAGTGGTTTATTTTATTGATTTCTTAGGACTTCTTTTCTCAAGCCCGTTTGGAAATGGCGGCATGATACCATGTTTTCACAGTCGTGTTTTCGATTTTCACTTTTTTGCATTTTGCTTACGTCATACTGCAAATTCTTAATGAACTCGCTGTCTATTGCAGTAGCCACAAGTTGATTTGGCGGGTAATTTGGGGCGATAGACTGCTTAACCAGATCCACAGTAATAATGCCAATATACTACCTGAAAAATCGTAGCGTCCGTACTTTAAAAACTGCACGGGAGAAAGTATGGGGCGATATATCCTTTCCAGCGCGACGGAAAGTTGGGAATAGGGATCTTTAATACTGAGCGCCATGCGGATAAACAACCCTATCAACAACACATAAGCCGCTGATTTAATTGTATTCAATACTGCCAGTATAAAATTGGCGATGATGATTTTTGCGCTGAATGCGGTAGGCTGCGCTACTAAAGTGATGAAGGTGAATGCGATGTAATATAACAACAGTCCTGACAACAGGCAGACGGGGTCGTATTTTTTAACCGGCAGGATTTTATGCAGCGGGTTGACCAACCAATCGGTTGATCGCTTACTGAACGCCAAGAGCGCATGATTTTCACTCAATCCCGCCGCTTGCAAGAAGAGGCGTGCCAAACACAGGATAACAATGCCGTCGGCAAGCAATATCAATAAATCTCCGCGCATTTTCAGACGACCTTATATTGTTGTGCCATTTCCTGCGAACGCTTGACGCAGGCTTCCACGCCTTGGGCAATGGCTTCGGCGACGCGGCATGATTTGAACGTTTCGATGGCTTCGTGGGTGGTTCCGCCTTTGGAAGTAACGTTTTGCTGCAATTGCGCGAAGTCTTCGCCGCTTTGCTCTGCCAAGGCGACTGCACCTTTAAACGTGGCGAGACTGAGGGCGCGGGCATCTTCTTCGCTGAACCCTTGCGCCTGAGCGGCGGCTTGCAGCGCGCTAAGCAGGTAAAAGACGTAGGCAGGACCGCTGCCGCTGATGCCGGTAATGTTATGCAACTTGTCTTCTTCGTCCAGCCAAACGGTCAAACCGACGGAGCGCATAATCCGGTCGGCGGCGGTGCGGTCGGCTTCGGATACTTCCGCTTCGGCAAACATGCCAGATACGCCCAAACCGATTTTTCCCGGCGTATTGGGCATGGTGCGGACAATGCGGCGTGTTCCGCCAAGGTAGCGGCTGAGGGTATCAATAGACAAACCAGCAGCGACGGATAGCACCAATGCGCCGTTGACACGAACGTTGCGGCACGCGGCTTCCATGTCCTGCGGTTTGACGGCAAGGATTAACACGTCGTCTGAATGCAGTTCGGGCAGGGATTCGGAAACTTCGACATTCAATTCCTTTGCCAAACGCTCGCGTTTTTCCGCGCCGCGGTTGGCGATGTGAATGCGGTATCCACCCTGTTTGACCAATCCGCCCGCAATAGCAGCTGCCATATTGCCGCCGCCTAAAAAGTAGATGTTCATAAATTTCCTTAAATTTTTAAATGAAATACATTTTATAGTAGATTAAATTTAAATCAGGACAAGGCGACGAAGCCGCAGACAGTACAGATAGTACGGCAAGGCGAGGCAACGCCGTACTGGTTTAAAGTTAATCCACTATACTTGGGGTCGTCTGAAATGCCGTTCCCACCAAAGCGGAAAATTTCAGACGACCTTTTTACCAACGGACGCTTTTGGGCAGCGATGTTCGGTATAAACCCTGTTTTTTCAAAAATCTATTGCCGCCGGCTTTTTGGGCTTGCACCAGCCTGACAAGGACGAACATGGATACCAGCCCATCAACCGACAGCCCGTTAAGGTTAAACCCAGCAAAACGACCGAGATAATCTGTTTTATTGACTGTCTTTCCCTTTTGGTTCCCGTCTGCCGAAAATCGCGCTGCCGATGCGCACATGCGTTGCACCGCACGCGACCGCCACAGGCATATCGCCGGACATGCCCATAGACAACACATCCGCGCGGACACCCGCCGCGTTCAGGTCGGCAAGCAGTTTCTGCATGGTTTGGAACTGAACGCGCAATGCTTCATCATCGCTGTCGGCTTTGGCGACACACATCAATCCGCGTACAACCACATTCGGCAACTTCGCCACTTCCACCGCCAGCGCGACCGCCTCATCGGGCGCAACGCCGTGTTTCGCCTCCTCGCCCGCGATATTGACTTCGATGCACACCTGCAAAGGCGGCATTTCGGACGGACGCTGTTCGCTCAAGCGGCGGGCGGTTTTCAGACGACCTATCGTATGCACCCAATGCGCGCGTTCGGCGACAAATTTGGTCTTGTTTGACTGCACATCGCCGATGACGTGCCAAACGATGTCGGGCAAATCCGCGAGCGTTTCCGTTTTCTCGTACCACTCCTGAATATAGTTCTCACCGAAATCACGCTGCCCTGCGGCATATACCTCGCGGATGTCGTCTGAAGGGAAGGTTTTGCTGACGGCAATCAGACCCACTTCGCCCGCCTGCCTGCCCGCCTTTTGCTCAGCTTCGGCAATGCGGCGGCACACCTCCGCATAATTTTGTTGCAATACCGACATGATTTCTTCCTTTATTACATCAATTACAGCGATTTTGAAAATTTTACTTGGTCTGAACGGTTTATGTATTTAAAATAATACAATTTATCGGAACCTGAACAGGGAAATGCCCGGCATTCCGCATCCGCATTTTAAATCGGGTTCCGCCTCATTATTCTAAACTAAAACAAGGCCACATTATGCAGATTACCGACTTACTCGCTTTCGGCGTCAAAAACAAAGCTTCCGACCTTCACTTAAGCGCCGGAATGTCCCCCATGATCCGCGTTCACGGCGACATCCGCCGCATCAACCTGCCCGAAATGTCCGCCGAAGAAGTCGGCAACATGGTCACTTCGGTCATGAACGACCATCAGCGCAAACTGTTCCAACAAGATTTGGAAGTGGACTTCTCCTTCGAGCTGCCCAACGTCGCCCGTTTCCGCGTCAACGCATTTACCTCCAACCGCGGCCCTGCCGCCGTCTTCCGTACCATTCCAAGCGACGTATTGACACTGGAAGACCTGCGCGCCCCGCGTATTTTCCAAAAAATCGCCGACAACCCGCGCGGCTTGGTATTGGTAACCGGCCCGACCGGTTCCGGTAAATCCACCACGCTGGCGGCGATGATCAACTACATCAACGAAACCCAACCCGCACACATCCTCACCATCGAAGACCCGATCGAGTTCGTCCACCAAAGTAAAAAAGCCCTCGTCAACCAGCGCGAGCTGCACCAACACACCCACAGCTTTGCCAACGCCCTGCGTTCCGCATTGCGTGAAGACCCCGACGTGATCCTCGTGGGTGAGATGCGCGACCCCGAAACCATCGGCCTCGCGCTGACTGCCGCCGAAACCGGCCACTTGGTATTCGGTACGCTGCACACCACCGGCGCCGCCAAAACCGTGGACCGTATCGTCGACGTATTCCCTGCCGGCGAAAAAGAAATGGTACGTTCCATGCTGTCCGAATCCCTGCGCGCGGTTATTTCGCAAACCCTGCTGAAAACCCGCGACGGCAACGGCCGTGTCGCCGCACACGAAATCCTCATTTCCACCCCCGCAGTGCGCAACCTGATCCGCGAAAACAAAATCGCCCAAATCAACTCCGCGCTGCAAACCGGTCAATCACACGGCATGCAAACCCTAGACCAAGCGCTGCAAACCCTCGTCCGCCAAGGTACCATCAGCCCCGACGTAGCCCGCAGCAAAGCGCAAAACAGCGACAGCATGACCATCGTCTGATAAACACATTCCATTATCGGGAACAGACCAGGTCGTCTGAAAACGCAGTTTACACAACGAGGAAGCCCGTTTCCCGTTTTCAGACGACCTCCGCAAGGCAGGCACAACACCCAATAACAAACAAACCGCCCGCCGGTCTCAATATTCACTTACTGATAAAGAGTACACAAAATGAGCGAAACAACTCCTTTACACGACTTACTCAGCGAAATGGTGCAAGCCTATTCGCAAAAAAACCAACCGCCGCATATTCCCACCCCTGCCGAAATCGGCACGCACCTCCATCCCCTGCTCGACCGCATGTGCGTTGAAGCAGAGAAACGCGGCGCATCCGACATCTTCATCAGCGCAGGTTTCCCGCCTGCCGTCAAAGTCAGCGGCACCCTGACCCCCGTCCCGCACAAAGCACTGACCGGCGAAGACACGGCCGCCATCGTCGAATCCACCATGAACCCCGAGCAGCTTGAGACCTTCAACCGCGAATGGGAACTCAACTACTCCGTCCAATCCCGCAGCAACACCCGTTACCGTGTCAACGCCTACCACGAACAAGGCCGCGTCGGCATGGTCTTGCGCCGCATCAACCAAGAAATCCCCGAAATGGAGAGCCTCGGCCTGCCCGCCAAACTCAAAGACCTCTCCCTTTCCCCGCGCGGCCTGCTGATTCTTGCCGGCCCGACCGGTTCCGGTAAATCGACCACCATGGCATCCATGCTCGACTACCGCAACCACAAAATGCCCGGCCACATCGTCACCATCGAAGACCCGATCGAATTCATCTACAAACCCCGCCGCAGCATCTTCACCCAGCGCGAAGTCGGCATCGACACCAACGACTGGAAAATCGCCGTCCAAAGCGCGATGCGTCAAGCACCCGACGTCGTCTGTATCGGCGAGGTGCGCAGCGAAGCCAGTATGGAATACGCCCTCCAGCTTGCCCAAACCGGCCACTTGTGCGTCTTCACCATCCACGCCAACACCGCCGCCCAAACCATCGAACGTATCATCAACTTCTACCAAGAAGACCGACGCAAACAAGTCCTCATGGATTTGGCACTCAACCTGACCGGCATCATCGGCCAGCGCCTCGCCATCAAGAAAAACCGCAGCCAACGTACCGCCGTCGTCGACCTGCTGCTCAACACACCCGCCATGCAGGATTTGATTTTCAAAGGCGAACTCATGGAAATCCGCGAACTCATGATGCGCTCCGGCACAGACGGCATGCAGACCTTCGACCAACACCTGTTCGAACTCTACATCCAAGGTCAAATCGAATACGACGAAGCCCTGCGCCAAGCCGTTTCCACCAACGACCTGCGCCTGCGCATCCAAATGCACGAAGAAGGCAACGACCCCGACCGCCTCTACGACCGCATCAGCGATTTGAACCTGATTTCGTAAACACCCGATTTCAGGTAAGACAAAGGTCGTCTGAAAACCCAACAGCCAGGTTTTCAGACGACCTTTGTTATAGTGGATTAAATTTAAATCAGGACAAGACGACGAAGCCGCAGACAGTACAGATGGCAAGGCGAGGCAACGCCGTACTGGTTTAAAGTTAATCCACTATATTTGATACGGCGATTATCTGCCCCCTTATCAAGAAGGTTTTAGGGAGAGCGCAACCATCGGATTGGCTTTAACCAGAATCAGCGCCCAGTTTTGCATGAGCGCTAGTCTTAAGCTCCCTTTGTCGGAAAAAAACAGATTACCGAATACGATGTTTGCCGTTTCTGTCGATTTTGACCAATTTGACGTCAAATATCAAAACGGAATTCGGACCGATTTTATTGCCAAGCTTTTCTTCTCCGTAAGCGAGTTTGGCAGGAATATAAAAGGTAGCCTCGCCGCCTTCTTTCAAAAGCTGCAAACCTTCTATCCAGCCCGGTATAGTTTGGTCAAGCCGAAAAGAAATAATGCCGCCTACTCCGTCATCACTTACACCTTCTTTACTGCTGTCGAAGACAGTACCGTCAATCAGGCGGCCTTCATATTCGACATGTACGAGATCGTTTTTCCGAGGCTGTCTGCCTGTACCTTCTTTGATTATTTTGTACTGCAAACCGGATGCTGTTGTTTTCACGCCCTCTTTAGTGGCATTTCCTTTCAAAAAAGCTTCGCCTTTTTCTTTATTGGCTTGGGCTTCTTCCTCGTATTTTTTGTTTGCTTTGTAGTGGAGTTCCTCCATGATTCCCATCAGAGCTGTGCTGGCTTCTGGTTCACTCAATTTGGTCTGTTTACCATCATATACAGACTGTACGGCATTAAAGAAGGCTTTCATATCGACCTCAAAACCCAGATCCTTTAGCTGCTTCACAGAGCCGCCCATTACTATCCCCACTGCATAGCTATCTTTTTCAACCTGACTTTTGAAAGATGAAGATTTATCTGATTCAGCAGACGCCTCAGTCTCTTTTGCAGTTGTACCGTCAAGGGATGAAGGCGTGGTCGTAGTTGAAGAAGTATCGGGGGTTTTATTGCTGCAAGCTGTCAGGGAAAACGTGGTAATCAGTGCCAACATGCTTAATTTCAAGATTTTATTCATAGTATTTCTCTTTGGCGGGAAATTGGAAGAAGCAGGGATTATAACCTTCGCATAAAGAAATCAGAAAAAAATCATACAAACACGATAAAAAAGGTCGTCTGAAAACCCAAAAACCCAGTTTTCAGACAACCTTTATCGCGCTTATGGCAATAAAGCCACACCGACCAATGTAAACCGCTAATTAAACCTTTATCATTTTTCCCGCACTCCGCTTCCGCTGCTAAACGCACCCCTCTCCACACAGCAAGGTTCATAAATCTTCATACTTTTCATCGCACTTTACGCAAATTATAAATCGCGCACCTCGATATTTCGGACGATACAAATTCAGCCGTTTCAATGAATTACAAACGTTAAGCACTTGAGAAGATGGGTAACGCCTCGGCAAAGGCGGTTGCGGCTCATCCGCAAGCATCCGATACTGGATTCGTCGGAAGCAGAAACACGCTTCCTGTTTATCCGTGAAGGAGCATTATCATGAAAAAAACCTTACTGACTGTTTTATTGGCTACCGCTTCCGCCATCACTTTCGCTGACGGTTCTTTTACCGGCGCAAGCTTGGAAGTCGGCGCGGGCGCAACCAAAAGTGATGTGCGCAATGTCAATCTGAACGAAAAAACCAAAGGCGACGTTGCCGTACGCGGCAGCTACAACACACAATTCGGACAAAGCAACTGGATTGGCGGCGTTGAAGCCGGTGTCAAACCGCTGCACCGCAAAATCGCGGGCAATGCGAAACAAAAAGTCGATGCCAACGTTTCCTACGTCCAAGGCTACCGCCTGACCGACAACGCGCTGGCTTACGGTAAGGTCGGCTACCACTACGGCCGCTTCGACAATCTGGGCGCGAAACGCAACAATATGAACGGCCTCGGCTACGGCGTGGGCGCGAAATACGCCGTTGCACCGAATGTCGAAGTCGGTGCCGAATGGGAGCAAACCCGTTATAAAAAAGACAATTTGAAAGTCCACAACAACAGCTACATGGCTACTGTCGGCTACCGCTTCAAATAATCTTTTTTAAACAGGCAAAGGTCGTCTGAAACCGGATTTACGGTTTCAGACGACCTTTTTGTCGATTCGGGCATCTTAAACGATGCCCTCTTCTTTCAGCCTTTAGTCTTTGCGCGTTTCCACCAAGACCATTTCGGTGGCGGCAACGGGTTCGGCTTCGACTTTCGGCACGTCTGCGCGGCGCAGGCCGGATTCGGGTTCGGGCTGAACCTGTTCGGCAAAGGCGGCGACGGCTTCGGGATTGGTTTCGACGAACACCAAACCGCCTAAGTCGGGCATCGCGGCAACGGCAGGAACAGTTTCTTCCGGCTCGGTCGCTTCCGCTTGGCCTGCTTCCGGCGTAGTTTGCGGTTCGGATTCTGCTGCCTGGGCAGCTGCGGCGGCAGCTGCGGCGGCGGCAAGGGCTTCGATGGCGGCGGCGGCTTCGCGTTCGGCTTTCCAAACGACCAGTTCTTCCTCCATTTCAACGACGGCTTCGGCTTCACCTTCGGCAGGGACGGCGGTCATCGGTTGGTAGCCGTCTTCGGTTTCGATGGCGAACACGGAGGTCGGGGTATCTTCAACGCTGCCGATGGCGGAGTCGATGATGCTGCATTCGTCGTCGGTGCTGTCTTCGATCAGGATGCCGCTGTCCGCTTCTTCGCCTTCGATGGAGAACACGAAGGCTTCTTCGGTGGCCGCAACGGGTTCGGAAACGACGACAACCAAAGGCTCGGCACTATCCTCGGGAGCGGGGATGGTTACGGCAAACGGTTCTTCTTCGACGGGATCGCCCATGACGTGCGCGGCGGCGAAGCGGACTTTGTCGGCGGTATCGTGGATATTCAGGTACTGCTCGATTTTGGCGGCAGACGGAATATTGCGTTTTTTACCGTTTTGACGGCGGTCGCGCTGATTGTTGCGTTCGCGGCGGTCGCGTTGGTTGTTGCGCTCGCGTTGGCGGCGGTCGTTGCCTTTCGGTGCATCGTTATCGGCGGTTTGCACGCCCTCTTCCGCTGCATTGTCCACTGCTTCGGACAAGGTTTCTTCCGCACGGATTTCCGCTTGTTCGCGGTTGCGTTCGTTGCGGTTGTTGTTGCGGCGGCGTTTGTTGCCTTGCGCCTGCTCGCCCGAACGGGATTCGTTTTCAGACGACGTTGCGGCGGCAAGTGCTTGGACTTCGAGGTTTTCGGCTTCCGCGGCGGCGTTGCGCTCGTTTTGGCGGTTGCGGCTGCGGCGGTTGTCTTTGGCGTTGCGGTTTTCGTTTTCCGCTGCCTGATTGTCCGCTGCTTTGTCTTTGAAGTCCGCCACTTCGCGCACTTCTACCTTGCTGCCGTCGTGCCTATTGTTGCGGCGCGGGTTTTGGCGGCGGTTGTTTGCGCGGCGGTTGCCGGAATTGCCGTTGCGGTTGTTGCCGTTTGAAGTGCGTTTTTCCGCCACTTCGGCAACAGGCGCGGTTTCGGCTGCGGTATTGCCGCCGAAAATGCGTTTGAGCCATGCTTTGAAGGTATCCCACCATGAACCGCTTTTCTGCTCGGATACGGTCGGGGCAGGCTGGGTATGGCGTACGCCTTTGACGGCGGGTTCGGGACGGGCGGCTTTGGCTCTTTCGCTGCCGAAAGGTTTGGCGGATTCGTCTTCTTCCGGCTCGGCAACGCGTTTGTAGCTCGGTTCGCCGTCTTCTTCTACGTCATCGATGCGGATGCGGTTGATTTCGTAGTGCGGGTTTTCCAGATGGATATTCGGAATCAGGACGACGTTGACGTCCAAACGCTCTTCCATCGCAAACAGCTCGGCGCGTTTTTCGTTCAGCAGGAAGGTGGCGACATCGACGGGCACTTGCGCATGCACTTCGCCGGTATTGTCTTTCATCGCCTCTTCTTGAATGATGCGCAAAACGTGCAGGGCGGTCGATTCGATGCCGCGGATGACGCCGGTACCGGCGCAACGCGGGCAGGCGACGTGGCTGCTTTCGCCCAAAGCGGGTTTCAGTCGTTGGCGGCTTAATTCCAAGAGGCCGAAGCGGGAGAGTTTGCCCATTTGCACGCGGGCGCGGTCTTTTTTGAGCGCGTCGCGCAAGACGTTTTCAACATCGCGCTGGTGCTTGGGGTTTTCCATATCGATGAAGTCAATGACGACCAAACCGCCCAAGTCGCGCAGGCGCATTTGGCGGGCGACTTCTTCGGCGGCTTCCATATTGGTTTTGAAGGCGGTGTCTTCGATGTCCGCGCCGCGTGTCGCGCGGGCGGAGTTGACATCGATGGAAACCAGGGCTTCGGTGTGGTCAATCACAATCGCGCCGCCGGAAGGCAGGCTGACGCTGCGGGCAAACGCGCTTTCGATTTGGTGTTCGATTTGGAAGCGGGAGAACAGCGGCGTGTGGTCTTGATAGAGTTTCAGACGGCCTACGTTGCTCGGCATGACGTAGCTCATGAACTCGGCAACTTGGTCGTAAACTTCTTGATTGTCCACCAAAATTTCGCCGATGTCGGGACGGAAATAGTCGCGAATCGCACGAATCAGCAGCGAGCTTTCCATGAAGAGCAGGTAAGGGTCATGATGCGCTTTGCCTGCTTCTTCAATGGCTTGCCAGAGTTGTTTGAGGTAGTTCAAATCCCATTCCAACTCTTCCGCGCTGCGGCCGATGCCGGCGGTGCGGGCGATGATGCTCATGCCGTTCGGAATGTCGAGTTTCGCCATAGCGGCTTTGAGTTCTTGACGCTCTTCGCCTTCGATACGGCGGGATACGCCGCCGCCGCGCGGGTTGTTGGGCATCAATACCAGATAGCGTCCGGCCAGGCTGATGAAGGTGGTCAGCGCCGCGCCTTTGTTGCCGCGTTCGTCTTTTTCGACTTGGACGATGACTTCCATGCCTTCTTTGAGCACGTCTTGAATACGCGCCCTGCCGCCTTCGTAATCTTGGAAATACGAACGCGATACTTCCTTAAACGGCAAAAAGCCGTGGCGGTCGGTTCCGTAATCTACGAAACACGCTTCCAGCGACGGCTCGATGCGGGTGATGATACCCTTGTAAATATTACCTTTGCGCTGCTCTTTACCCAGCGTTTCGATGTCCAAATCCAAAAGGTTTTGCCCATCGACAATGGCAACGCGCAGCTCTTCGGCCTGCGTTGCATTGAACAACATTCTTTTCATAATCATTACCTCGCACAGGAGGGCAGCCTTTTCAGACGACCTGCCTGCTCTTTGTCAGACACTCTGCGAGGCGGGCGGGATTAGGCATAGCCCGCGCCCCTTTTCGGCGCGGGATGCAGAAACCCGGATGAGCAATCAGTTTTTGAATTGAAGTCCGCAAGGTTGCACGCCGCCCAAAACAATGCGGCCGTGTGCGGAAGGATACGGATAAAGAAGGCAATAAAGAACAATGCGGCGGAACACTCCGTCCGCCGCCGAAGTCCGGACGGTACAGGCCCGGCTTGGAAAACAGGTAGCCGACATCTTCTTATTATCGTTATGCCGGAAGTTTCGAACGGTGCGGCGCGGCAGGTTTGTCAAACACCCGTCCCTCGTCTTATGCCCGGTCAAATCGGCAAAATCAAATCAAACTTAATCACGCTCCTGCGTTTACGGGCTTTGGCATAAACGCAGGGAAAATGCTTTGCAGAGTGCGTTTTTAATATAAAATCTCGTTTTAACAATACCATCCGTCCCATACGGCCTGTTTGTACAGGTTTCTGCCGAAACGGATGTTCGGGATTATAGATGAAAACGCACGCAATAAGCAAAGATTCAGTCAGCCTGATTACCGTCGCCGAACACGAAGCCGGACAACGCCTTGACAACTATCTGATAAAAATCCTCAAAGGCATACCCAAAAGCCATATCCACCGCATTATCCGCGCCGGCGAAGTGCGCCTTAACAAAAAACGCTGCAAGCCCGACAGCCGCATCCAAACAGGCGACCTGCTCCGCATCCCGCCCGTGCGCACCGCCGAAAAACAAAGGTCGTCTGAAAACCGCGCCCAAGCCGTACCCGCGCGCGAATTTACCATCATCTACGAAGACGACGCATTGCTCGTCATCGACAAACCCGCAGGTATCGCCGTCCACGGCGGCAGCGGCGTGAGCTTCGGCGTCATCGAACAAATCCGCCGCGCCCGCCCCGAAGCCCGCTATCTCGAACTCGTCCACCGCCTCGACAAAGACACCAGCGGCCTCCTGATGATCGCCAAAAAACGCAGCGCGCTCGTCAAACTGCACGAAGCCATCCGCAACGACCACCCCAAAAAAATCTACCTCGCGCTAGGCGTAGGCAAACTGCCGAACGACAGCTTCCACGTCAAACTGCCCCTGTTCAAATACACCGGCGCACAAGGCGAAAAAATGGTGCGTGTCAGCGAAGACGGACAATCCGCGCACACCATCTTCCGCGTACTCAACCGCTTTTCAGACGACCTCCTGCACCAAGTCGGCCTCTCGCACCTCACCCTCGTGCAAGCCACCCTGAAAACCGGCCGCACCCACCAAATCCGCGTCCACCTCCAATCGCAGCAATGCCCCATCGCCGGCGACGAACGTTACGGCGACTACCAAGCCAACAAACGCCTCCAGAAACTCGGTTTGAAACGAATGTTCCTGCACGCCGCCGAGCTACACCTCGACCACCCGCTGACAGGCGAAAAACTCATCTTAAAAGCCCCACTGCCGCAAGATTTGGCACAATTCGTCCTGATGCTGGAAAACGCAGGAAAGGTCGTCTGAAACTCGTAGCGTGGGCTCTGCCCACGACATGAGTGCAAAAACGACGGACGGACTCGGATTGCCAGACCACAAATTTCGTGGGTGTAGCCCACGCTACAACTCACTCAAAAAATTAAATACCAACCGCTCCTCGAAAACACCTAAAGGTCGTCTGAAACCCGTAGCGTGAGCTTTGCCCACGACATGAGTGTAAAAACGACGGACGGATTCGGATTGTCAGGCGGCAAGTTTCGCGGGCGTAGCCCACGCTACAACTCCCCATTCCGACAGCCTTATCCCCACTCACCCCACACCTTTCAGACGACCTTTTTTTCCGCTACCATAATGCCCGACACAACACGGACAAACACCATGACCCCGACACAGCAACTCCAATCAGGCATACAGGCATTAGGTTTGGACCTATCCGCAGAACAGCAAACCCTGCTGCTCGCCTATACCGGCCTGCTCAAAAAGTGGAACAAGACCTACAACCTCACCGCCCTGCGCGACGAAGCGCAAATGGTCAGCCACCACCTGCTCGACAGCCTGACCCTGCTCCCCTACCTCCAAGGCGCGCACACTATGCTGGATGTCGGTTCCGGCGGCGGACAGCCCGGCATTCCCGCCGCCATCTGCCGTCCCGACCTCAACATCACCCTTCTGGACGCCAACACCAAAAAAACCGCCTTCCTGCAACAAGCCGTCATCGAACTCGGACTAAGTAACGTCCGCGTCGTCAGCGGCCGCGTCGAAGCCGTTCAAGACTTCCAAGCCGACATCATCACCAGCCGCGCCTTCGCCGAACTCGCCGACTTCGTCAACTGGACGGCGCACCTGCTGAAAGAAGGCGGCCGCTGGGTCGCCATGAAAGGCGTGTATCCTGAAGAAGAAATCGCCAAACTCCCCGACACCGTCGCCGTCGAACGCGTCGAAGCCCTCCACGTCCCCGGCTTGGATGCAGAACGGCATATGGTGGTTTTGAAGAAGGTTTGAGCCTTCCGAACGTTGAGTCTGAATATTGCAAAGGTCGTCTGAAAACCCGAAACAGGGCTTTTCAGACGACCTTTCGGTTTATGGCTGCTTCGTTGCAAAATATAAACACGATTTGTCATAAATAAAGATAATTATTATCAATTATTTCGATTAAGCAAAAATATTTCCTATAATGCCGCATCCCTTCACCTTCCGAGTTGAACATGTAATATTCTGCCCGCCTTTCCCTGCTTCCCACCCTGCTTGCCTCTGCCTTCCCGCTGTATGCCGCCGATACCGCCGATAGCGAACATTACACCGCCACACTGCCCACCGTTACCGTGGTCGGACAGTCCGACACCAGCGTACTCAAAGGCTACATCAATTACGACGAAGCCGCCGTTACCCGCAACGGCCAGCTCATCAAAGAAACGCCGCAAACCGTCGATACGCTCAACATCCAGAAAAACAAAAACTACGGCACGAACGATTTGAGTTCCATCCTCGAAGGCAACGCCGGTATTGACGCTGCCTACGATATGCGCGGCGAAAGCATTTTCCTGCGCGGTTTTCAAGCCGACGCATCCGATATTTACCGCGACGGCGTGCGCGAAAGCGGGCAGGTCCGCCGCAGCACCGCCAACATCGAGCGCGTGGAAATCCTGAAAGGCCCGTCTTCCGTGCTTTACGGACGCACCAACGGCGGCGGCGTCATCAATATGGTCAGCAAATACGCCAATTTCAAACAAAGCCGCAACATCGGTGCGGTTTACGGCTCGTGGGCAAACCGCAGCCTGAATATGGACATCAACGAAGTGTTGAACAAAAACGTCGCCATCCGCCTCACCGGCGAAGTCGGGCGCGCCAATTCGTTCCGCAGCGGCATAGACAGCAAAAACGTCATGGTTTCGCCCAGCATTACCGTCAAACTCGACAACGGCTTGAAATGGACGGGGCAATACACCTACGACAATGTGGAGCGCACGCCCGACCGCAGTCCGACCAAGTCCGTGTACGACCGCTTCGGACTGCCTTACCGCATGGGTTTCGCCCACCCGAACGATTTTGTCAAAGACAAGCTGCAAGTTTGGCGTTCCGACCTCGAATACGCCTTCAACGACAAATGGCGCGCCCAATGGCAGCTCGCCCACCGCACGGCGGCGCAGGATTTCGACCATTTCTATGCAGGCAGCGAAAACGGCAGCCTAATCAAGCGCAATTACGCCTGGCAGCAGACCGATAACAAAACCCTGTCGTCCAACTTCACGCTCAACGGCGACTACAACATCGGCCGTTTTGAAAACCACCTGACCGTAGGCTTGGATTACAGCCGCGAACACCGCAACCCGACATTGGGTTACAACCGCGCCTTCTCCGCCTCCATCGACCCCTACGACCGCGCAAGCTGGCCGGCTTCGGGCAGATTGCAGCCCGTCCTCACCCAAAACCGCCACAAAGCCGACTCCTACGGCATTTTCGTGCAAAACATCTTCTCCGCCACGCCCGATTTGAAATTCGTCCTCGGCGGCCGTTACGACAAATACACCTTTAATTCCGAAAACAAACTCACCGGCAGCAGCCGCCAATACAGCGGCCATTCGTTCAGCCCCAATATCGGCGCAGTGTGGAACGTAACACCCGCCCACACGCTCTACGCCTCGTATAACAAAGGCTTCGCGCCTTATGGCGGACGCGGCGGCTATTTGAGCATCGACACTTCGTCTTCCGCCGTGTTCAACGCCGACCCTGAATACACCCGCCAATACGAAACCGGCGTGAAAAGCAGTTGGCTGGACGACCGCCTCAGCACCACATTGTCCGCCTACCAAATCGAACGCTTCAATATCCGCTACCGTCCCGACGCGCAAAATGATCCCTACACTTGGGCTGTCGGCGGCAAACACCGTTCGCGCGGCGTGGAGTTGTCCGCCATCGGACAAATCATCCCCAAAAAACTCTACCTGCGCGGCTCATTGGGCGTGATGCAGGCGAAAGTCGTTGAAGACAAAGAAAATCCCGACCGAGTGGGCATCCACTTGGACAACACCAGCAACGTTACCGGCAACCTGTTCTTCCGTTACACGCCGACCGAAAACCTCTACGGCGAAATCGGCGTAACCGGTACGGGCAAACGCTACGGCTACGATTCAAGAAACAAAGAAGTTACCACGCTTCCCGGCTTCGTCCGCACCGACGCCATGCTCGGCTGGAACCGCAAAAACCTGAACCTCACTTTCGCCGTCGGCAATCTGTTCAATCAAAAATACTGGCGTTCCGACGCCATGCCCGGCGCGCCGCGCACTTATACGGCGCGGGTGAATTACAGTTTCTAATTCCAGGCAGGAAATGGAACAAAGGTCGTCTGAAAACTCGAAACACGGGTTTTCAGACGACCTCTCGTTTTGGTATGCGGGATATGCCTTATCCCAGCGAGACCATTTCGATTTGTTCCATGCTGCGTCCGAGGAAGCGTTCGCCTATGGTGCGGAAGCGCAGGGGGATGTCGCTGACGTAGAAGCGGTAGTCGGGGCTGTCGTTTTCAGTGTTGAGCAGCCCTGCTTGGGCGAGTGCTTGGGCGGTCGCTTCGGCGGTGGTGATGGCGGAATCGACCAGGGCGACGTTTTGCGCTTCTTTGCCGATTAGGGGCTTGAGCAGCGGGAAGTGGGTGCAGCCGAGGACGAGTGTGTCGATGTCGTCCACCAAGAGCGGTTTGAGGTATTCGCGCACGGTCAGGCGGGTTACTTCATGGTCAAGCCAGCCTTCTTCCACCAGCGGCACGAGCAGCGGCGTCGCCTGCGTGCGCACAAGCGTGTCGGGGTTTTGGGCGTGGATGGCGCGGGCGTAGGCGTTGCTGTTGACGGTGGTGTTGGTGGCGATGATGCCGATTTTGTTGTTGCGCGTGGTGTTCAGTGCGGCCTGCGCTCCGGCGGAAATCACGTCCAATACAGGCATATTGCCTGCTTTTTGGCGGATTTTCTGTCCGGCAACGGCGGCGATGGTGTTGCACGCGATGACGAGCGCCTTGACATCGTTTTCCAGCAGGAAATCGACAATCTGCATGGCGAAGGTTTCGATGGTGGCGCGGGATTTGGTGCCGTAGGGAACGCGGGCGGTGTCGCCGAAGTAGATGATGTTTTCCATCGGCAGGCGTTCCATCAGGGCGCGGACGTTGGTCAGTCCGCCGACGCCGGAATCGAAAACGCCGATGGGGCGTTGTTTGCTGATAGTCATGATGCGGTTTGTACGGATTAGGTATGATGGGGCGGATTGTACACGTTCGGCGCAAGGCTTAACAGGGACGGGGTCGTCTGAAAGGGTTTGAGTTGTGTGGAAACGGTGTTTTCAGACGACCTCTACGGCGTTTGGACGGCAGACGGCAAAGATGCCGATTGAACATCTTTATCTAACTTTATCCTCCCTTATGTTTGCAAATGCCCGTAAATCCAGCATAATTAAGGTTTTTAGAACACGACAAGGCTGATTTCATGAGCGAGGGCGCAACCTTTTCCCGCCGGCTTCCCGACGAAGAGTCCACACTCGAGTTGGGCGGAAGTTGGGCAAAATCGCTGCGCGCGCCATTAGTCATCCATCTGCAAGGCGATTTGGGCGCGGGGAAAACCACGTTCACGCGCGGCATCCTGCGAGGACTCGGACACACCGGCGCGGTCAAAAGCCCGACCTACGCCATCGTCGAATCCTACCCGCTGGAAGCGTTCACGCTCCATCATTTCGACCTTTACCGCTTTGCCTCGCCCGAAGAATGGGAAGATGCGGGTTTGGACGACCTGTTCTCCCCTGACAGCGTCTGCATCATCGAATGGCCGCAACAAGGCGGCGCGTTCACGCCGCCCGCAGACATCACCGTATCCCTGAATCACGCCGTGCAGGGCAGGACCTGCACCGCTACCGCACACACTGCCAACGGACAAAAAAGTTTAGAAGCATGGTTAAATTCAAACTGACACGAAGACAAGTCGTCCGCCAAGCCGCCGGACTGTTGTTTACCCTCACGCCGATTGCCTCCGCCCTCGCCAAAGCCGCGCCGCCCGCCCAATTCGTCGCCGCCCGTATTTGGCCTTCGCACGCCTATACCCGTATCACCATCGAAAGCTCGCGCGCGCTGCAATATCAGCATTTCGCCTTGGAAAACCCCGGCAGGCTCGTCATCGACATCCAAAACGCCAACATCAACAGCGTCCTGCAAGGCATTTCCGGCAAAGTCCTGCCCGACGACCCCTATATCCGCAGCATCCGCGCCGGACAAAACACCCCGACGACCGTACGCGTCGTGATCGACCTCAAGCAAAACGCCTATCCGCAAGTCTTCTCGCTTGCCCCTGTCGGCGGCTTTAAAAACCGCCTCGTCATCGACCTCTACCCGCACGGCGTCGATGCCAACGATCCGATGATGGCGCTGCTCAACGGCAATCCGCCGAAACGCATGCAAACGCAACGTCCTGCCGAACGCACGGACATTGCCCAAGACGTACCTCCCCGCTCCAACCGCGGCGGACGCCGCCCCGTCGTCATGATAGACCCCGGTCATGGCGGTGAAGACCCCGGCGCCATCGGGTCCAGTGGCTTGAAAGAGAAAAACGTCGTCCTCTCCATCGCCCGCGAAACCAAAAACCGCCTTGAAAGCATAGGCTACACCGTTTACATGACCCGCAACGAAGACATCTTCATCCCGCTGGGCGTGCGCGTCGCCAAAGCCCGCGCCCGTCATGCCGACGTGTTTGTCTCCATCCACGCCGACGCCTTTACCAGCCCGTCTGCACGCGGTACCGGCGTTTATATGCTCAATACCAAAGGCGCGACCAGCTCTGCCGCCAAATTCCTCGCCCAAACCCAAAACAACGCCGACGCCATCGGCGGCGTCCTTAAAAGCGGCAACCGCAGCGTCGATAACGCCATTCTCGACATGACCCAAACCGCCACCATGCGCGACAGCCGCAAACTCGGACATTCCGTCCTGACCGAATTGGGCAAACTCAACCAACTCCACAAAGGCCGCGTTGACGAAGCCAACTTCGCCGTCCTGCGCGCGCCCGACATCCCGTCCATCCTCGTCGAAACCGCCTTCCTGTCCAACCCCACCGAAGAGCGGCTGCTCGGCAGCGACTCCTTCCGACGCCAATGCGCCGATGCCATCGCCACCGGCATCCAAAAATACGTCAACAACGCCGTATTGCGCAGAGGGTAAGTTAGGTTTGTCGGAAAAGATAAAAGGTCGTCTGAAAACAGGTTTTCAGACGACCTTTGTGTTTTTATGCTTTAAAACGGCTTGTTCGGTATAGGCAAACTATTGCTTTAATGCCGCTTTGCGGCGGACGCAGTTTGCTTGGTTCTGCCGGATTGGAGAGGGGATTAAGGGCGGCTTCCAACTGGTTTTCTGTAAACCGAACGCCTGACGAATACGCTGAACCTGCTCCGCCTGTTTGTCGCGTTTGATGCGATAGAACAGATTTGGTTAATGGCAGATTTGTTCCTTCCATGACAAAAGGTCGTCTGAAACCCTGTTTCGAGGTTTCAGACGACCTTTGCTTTCAGACCTTCTTAACGGCGCGGCTTATTCTTTGCCGATGCCTTTATCCAGCCCCTGCGTCAGACCGTTGATGTCGCCGCCGTTCAGACCCAATTCTTTCAAGAGGCCGTCAACCAGCGGGGCTTGGCTGCGGTAGCGCAGGGCGCTGTTGACCATTTGGTCGGCGAGGCTGGCTTGTGTGGTTTGACCGTCCGACACGCCTTCGGAGCCGTTGGCAGCGCCGCTGAATCCGCCCAAGCCGTTGACTTGCAGAATCTTGATGTCGTCAATGTTTTCCATCGGACGCACGGATTCGCGGATGATGTCGGGCAGGTGTTTCAACAGGGCGAGGCGCACTTGCATTTCGACTTGCTCGACGCTCAGCACGTTGGCGGCTTCGTTCACGGCGCGGGTACCTTCGGCATCGACTTTGTATTGCTGCTCTTGCGCTTGTGCCAGCAGGACTTTGGCATCGGCTTCACCTTTGGCTTGCAGGCGTTGTTTCTCGGCTTCGGCTTCGGCGGCGATGCGCACGGCTTCGGCGCGGTCTTGCGCGGCCTGTTTCTCGGCTTCGGCGGCGACGGTGAGCGAAATCGCGTCTTTTTGCGCGGCTTCTTCGGCGGCAATCAGTTCGACGGCTTTGGCACGTTCGGCGCGTTCGGTTTCGCGCACGGTAATCACGCTCTCTTCTTCACGCACGGCGGCGGCACGGGCTTTGTCGGCCTCGGCTTTGGCTTCGGATTCGGCACGCGATTTTTCGGCAACGGCGATGGCTCGGTCTTGTTCGGCAAGCTCGATGGCTTTGCGGCGTTCGACCTCCGCCTGCTCGACGGCTTGGGCTTTGCGGATGTCTTCGTTTTTAATGTCGCGTTCGGCGGCAATGCGTTTCAAATCCACTTCGCGTTCGGCGGCGATTTTGGCTTCTTCCGCCTCGCGTTTTTTCTGCGCTTCCTGCTCGGCGATGCTGGCTTCCTGTTCGGCGCGGCGCACGGCGATTTCGCGTTCTTGTTCGAGTTTGGCGTATTCTTCTTCGCGCGAGATTTTCAGGCGTTGCTGCTCGGCTTCGAGGTTTTTGGTTTTAATCGCCAAATCGGTGTCTTGTTCGATTTCGTTGCGTTTTTTGCGGCGGCCTTCGATGGTTTCGGTCAGTTTGGTCAGACCTTCCGCGTCAAAGGCGTTTTGCGGGTTGAAAAATTCAAAGCTGGTCTGGTCGAGGCCGGTCAGGGAAACGGTTTCAAGTTCGAGACCGTTTTTAAACAAGTCTTCGCTGACGACTTGCTGCACTTTCTGAACGAAATCAACACGTTTTTCGTGCAGCTCTTCCATCGCCATTTCGGCGGCGACGGCGCGCAGGGCATCGACGAATTTACCTTCGACGAGGTCTTTCAACTCGTCGGGCGACATGGTTTTCATACCCAGCGTTTGCGCGGCGGTGGCGATGCTCTCCGCGCTGGGTTTGACGCGGACGTAAAATTCCGCCATCACATCGACGCGCATCCGGTCGCGGGTGATCAACGCCTGCTGCGCCGCGCGGCGCACTTCGAGGCGCAATGTGTTCATGTTGACGGGGATGATTTCGTGCAGCACGGGCAGCACCATCGCACCGCCGTTCATGATGACTTTTTCGCCGCCGAAGCCGGTACGGACGAAGGAGACTTCTTTGCTGGCGCGGCGGTACAGGCGGGTGAGAATAAGGCCGAGTACGAACAGCGCAACGAGTATGACGCCGGCGATGATGCCGATGGAAACTAAGTTCATGGGTTTTCCTTTCTTGTTGTCGATATACCCTTGAGGGGCGTGGGTTCAGACGGTTTTTTTAGGGTTTGGGGTCGTCTGAAAAGGTTAAAAATTTTGGGTTTTAAAGGTAGGCCGGATTCTTGAATCCGACAATTTCGGTTATGTGCAATACGGCTGAAGCGGAGCGATTTGTTCAAGAATCCAACCTACCAAGCTTAAAATAACGACTATAACGGCTGTTTTTTGTTAGTTTTATAAAATTTTTAGCGAGTAAATTCGCAGCAGGACTTATAAAGTTGTGATTCTTTTATTCATCCTCATCATGTAAGAAGGCGTCTTCTTCCTCTATATAATTCTTTGTATCTTCCTGAGAAGCAATTGTATTATCCAGAAAATTTAGACTAACCTCATCGTCCTCGCTATCAAGGAATAAATGAATTTCACCACCCAGATTTATAATGCTTCTTAGTACTTTTCTGAATTCTCTTAGCTTTTCCAGATCTAAATATAAGGTTTCAAGAATCTTTTCTTTATTTTCAAGTCTTCTTTGAATTTCAATAATCGGTTCTTGATTAAAAGCTCGTATAACTTTCAAAATCTTAATTTCATTTTTATTAGTTGAAACTTTCACAAAAAATTTGTGTATCATTCTTTCCTTTCGAAATCAAAAATCTTCAATAGGGTTTATTCGTTTCCCTAGAAAGCTTTTCTTCCAGTTTCCACCGATTTGCTAAGTGAGTAAACCGTAGCGTGGGCTTTGCCCGCGACCTACTGCCGTTTGAATCAAACGATCATCCGAGATGTTTGCTTCGTGGGCAAAGCCCACGCTACGGACCACTTGAGGGGCGTCGGTTCAGACGGTTTTTTAGGGTTTGGGGTCGTCTGAAAGGTTAAAAATAGCGGTTTTAAAGGTAGGTCGGATTCTTGAATCTGACAATTTCGGTTAGGTGCAATACTGATGAAACGGGGCAATTTGTCGGATTCAAGAATCCGACCTACCGAGCTTATACCTTGAATACCACTACCAACCTGTTAATTCAATCAATGCGTTTTGGGAAACTGTTGTACAGATATTGTGCCTTCCTAATCCCAGCAGCCCGCCGATGACTGTTGTTCCTCTGCGTTCGGTAATCAAACTGACTCCGATGATGTCACTCATATGGATACGGTCAAACTTCCTGTAAGCCCCGTCATGTCCGCCTTGATAACGGATGCGTCCGAATGCGCCGTAAATAATCAATTTTTCGCGATCAATATAAATCGATTTCCGGGTCGTCAGCCCGCACCACCAACGTTCCACGCGCCACAGCCACAATAGCGTGAGTACAATAGCCAGCAGCCAAGTCATATTGCTTGAAAACGATGGATCCATCCATTTCACCATCTTCAGCCAGAGACCGCCTATGCTGATGAGGCCGAACAAGAAAGCAACCAAGGGTTGAAATAACAAACCTCTGAATAACGAATGCTGAAACAGCAGTCCGTCGCCGACAACGATGACACCTCGCGGCAGCTTGTTTTTCAACGCTTCGATTCGGGATTGCATATCGCGCTCGGACTGCGCCAAATGATCCATATCTATCCCCGTTTTGTTTTTCTAATTAATTGATAAATGGTGATTCATTGCAAACCGGCGTTTATCTTTTCAGACGACCTCAATCCACCAAGCTCCCGCTCGGATTCAAAATCGCTTTAAACGTATTTCCCTCCAGCGACACCAGCAACACTGCGTCGCCCTGTTTCAACACTTCGTCGGAATCCGGTTCCGCCATCACATAATGCTGTTGACCATACACATCCTTCACCCGCACCTGCGCCGCGCTGCCTGCCCGTGCTTCGCCCAGCACCACTGTGCCTATGCGTCCGATTAGGCTTTCCTGCGAAACGGCGGTGGTTTCGTCTTTGGGCATGATTTTGTACAGTCCGCCCGCCGTCAGGCGCACCAGCGGCAGCGAAAGAAACCATACGGCTACTGCCGCCAGCCATCCGTTCAGATAGCTTCCGAACACGGCGGCAAAGGTCGTCTGAAACAGGTAGCCCGTCAGTCCGTACACGGCAAGGAACACCACTATCAGCATCAACACCGGCACGCGACCGACATACAGCCAGCTCAGAAACCTGACGAACACGCCCGCATCCGCCGCATCCAGCCCGACTTCGGCGTGCGCGGTTTCGGTCAGGCTGTCGGGCAGTAGGTTGTCCAGCCAGTCGCTGATGCCGCCCGCCAGCATGGAGATGACTTCCAACACGCCGAGCAAAACCATCAGCGCGATGGCGATGCCGAAGATTTCCGTTTCGGGGGCGTTGATTAGATTCCACATTATCGTGTTCCTTTTTATTCTTGCATTTCAAACAGGTATTGGGTTTTCAGACGACCTTTTCACTCTCAATCTCGGCGCGGCATTCAATCGGAAAGTTGACCGAGTTGGCGATGAAACACAGGCGGTGCGCTTCGTGATGCAGTTCCAAAGCCTTGGCGCGGTCGCTTCCTGCGGCAATGGTAACGCGCGGCTTCAACACGGCGGAGACGAAACGCCCCGCGCTCCCATTCCCGCCTTCGTCCATCACCGCTTCGGCATGATCGGTGTAGGCAGTAACGCAGATGCCCGCATCGGCACACAGGTGCAGGTACCATAGTTTGTGGCAGGCAGAAACAGCGGCCAACAGCATTTCTTCGGGGTTCCAGCGGTTCGCATCGCCGCGGAAGGCCGAGTCGGCGGAACCGTGCAGGTCGGGCTTGCCCTCGGCGGAAACGGTAAAGTTGCGCAAATAAGCGGTGTAGGACGAAGTGCCTTCACCGAGATTGCCCGTCCATGTTGTCGCGGTGCGGTAGGTGTGTTTTTTGCTCATTTTGACATTCCTTTCAATTATTTACTGTTCGCGGTAATAAAGACGGTATCCGCCTTGAAATACCGACTCTAGTTGAGCCAGGCATAAGCCGATGCGCCCGCCGCCAAACTGATGCCCAGCCACAGCAGGATTTTGGTCTCCGCCCATACATCATCCCAATACCGCCCCCGCAGCGCGCTGATAATGTCGGGTGTGCAATAGAATTCGACGCATTCGATAAATTCGTCCCAATCCTTAAACATCACAAAGTAAAGCAAGACGGCGGTTAGCAAGCCGATCAAGATGGCAAAAATCATGAAATTCCCCTATTTTTCAGACGACCTGTGCGTACCGTAAAGAAAGGTCGTCTGAAAACGCTCCTAACTTTTCCCTAAGTCCTGCGTGTTTAAATGTCTATACCGATAACAGACGCAAAGGGAACGAAATGAAACATTCTCAGTCGCAATATACAAAGCCGTCCAAACCGCTTTTGAAAAAATTGCTGCTTCCTGTCGCCGCTGTTTGCGCCATTTTTCTTGCAGCAGAAGGTTTCGACCTTTACGAAGACTACGCCCAATACCGCATGGAGACAGACCCCGCGTTCGCGCAACACCACGACCGCGCTTTGTCCATCCTGCATAACAGAGGCTACGAAGTCCACGATTCCGACACCGACCTCTATTGGGCAAGACCCGTTTTGGAATTTGAGGCCTACAAAGGCAGCTTGGAATACAAAATCGTGATGTCTTATCCCGATTTAAACATTCTCGTAGAACGCGTCGATTTATAATCCGCTTCCGAATATTCTTTACTTACCCCACGTCCCGAAAGGATACGACATGAAAAAACTCTTACCGGTATTACTCTTAGGCAGCATCGCACTGACCGCTTGTGCCGCCCCTTATCCTTACGACTATTACGATGACGACTATCGTACCGACCGCTACGAGCAGCGTTATGACCGTTACGATGACCGCTATGATGATCGTTACGACGACCGTTATGAGCGTGATTACGACCGTAATGAAGACTACCGTTACCGCGACGGCAAGTATTACGATGACGACTACATCGAACACCAAATTTACAGCGATCCGTCTTTTGAGCAAAAACGCGCACAAGTGATGCGGATTCTCGAACGACGCGGCTACCAAGTTCACGAAATCGAAGCCGACGACCGCCGCGGCCGCCCCGTATTGAAAGCCGAAGCCTTCAAAAACGGACGCGAATACGATATCGTCTTCTCATGGCCGGATTTACGCATCATCAGCGAACGCATCGACTACTGATCCGTTCCGCCACACGCCGCAAGGACAAGCTCCGCGCGGCGTTTTTCTTTTCAGACGACCCTTTCCGACAAAGAAGGTCGTCTGAAAACTTATTTCCCCGCTTTCAAGTATTACATCTGTATTTTAGTGTACCTTTGGCAGACGGTTTACGGCAAAGTGCCATTCATCGTCTCCCATAATGCCGAGAAATCCGAAGTCTTGCAGATTCAAGCGATCAGCAAGTTCTGCCCGTAAGTTATCAAACTCCACTGGAGGAGGCTTCGGAACACTGCGCCACGTCATCGGGACATCGGAAATTTCTTGCACAATAAGCACAGAATGGCAGACATTTTTCGGAATCAGCGCAATCCTCAGGCAAAGGTTGGTTTGTCCAGAACGACAGAATGCAGATGCAACACCTTTAAATTCGCCAAGAGTAAGGGAATATGGTTTTTTACCGACAAAAATTTGTCCGTCAGTATGAAAAATGATCGAAATCCCCCTATTCTGACGCCATAAGAAATACAACATCAGAAGCAGTACGATAGCGGACAAAACATAAAACCAGTTTGGAGGATTGAAAACCGCTAATACAAACAGAAGAATGCTGCCTGCCGCTGCCACAGGGCGAAACAGGGAATGCTTCCGAATTAGGACAAAGGGTTTGTGCATAAATAATACCGTTCCCATTTACAATTTAACAAAGCATTTCCTGTATCAACCTGTAACCTTCGTACCGTTTTCAGACGACCTTTCCGACAAAGAAGGTCGTCTGAAAACTTATTTCCCCGCCTTCAGTGCCGCCAATCGTTCGGCAATACGGTTGTTGCGGCTCAAGTCTTCCAATTCCTTCAATTTTGCCAACTGCGCGGCATCGGTGCTGCTGTGTACCGCGTTCTGACGTCCCATCACGCGGTCGAAAGCGTTGCCGCTTTTTTCAGCATCACGGGCGATGCGGTTAAGGTCGCTGCCGCCTGCCGCTTTGCCTGCGCCCGTGCTTTGCTGCGCGGCGCGCCAGTCTTGCAACTGCTGCTGCATCTCGCGTTTTTTCGCCTGCAAGGCAGCGATAAAGCCCTCAAGTTCTTTTTCCTGCGCGGCACAGTCGGCAATGGTGTTTTCCAAAACAGGCAGACGCGCTTCGATGTCCATTTGTTCGGCGATACCCGCCTCGGCAAGATCGTCGCGCCCCGCCGCTACGGCGGCTTGCAGGTTGGCATCGATGGCTTCGTGGCGGTTGCTCTCGTCCGCCATTTTCTTGGCGGCAAGGTGTTTCTGCGCCAACACTTTGCCCAACTCGGCACGCACTTCGTCCACCGCCCGCTCGATTTCGCGGATGCTCTCGTTCATGACCGCCTCAGGCGCAAGGTTCTCCGCCGCATCAATCAGGGCATGAAAACCGCCGCTCACCAGACGGCCCACTCTGCGGGATAGGGTTTCGCTCATTTGGATTTTCCTTTCTTTATGAAATCATGAGAAATATTGTGTTTAGCCGGCATCCGATTGTGCCAACCAGTCGTAACATTGCTCCCATAACAATGTTTCGTTTTCGTCTTCTTTCCCTTCCAGCAGGGCTTGTTCTAAAGCTCGTCTGAATGTGGCGCGGGTATTCGGGTGGGTAAACCAAGCCGACAATCGGGCGGCGAATTGCGTTCTATTCGGACAATGCTCGGGCAGATAGCAGACTTTGTACCAATCCGGCTCGTCGCTTCCATACGGAATCTCTAAATACAAGTCGACAAATTCGCGTAAAGCTGCCGTTTTATCCGCCTGTTCCGTCCACACTGCCAGCAGTTCGTCGACAACATCCAATCCGGCAAATTGAAACATATTCAGCCAAACGACCAAGCAGCCTTCGTAGCGGGGCGCGGTCAGTTGCGAGTCAAACCAAGCGGCGGCGAAACGTTTTAGCCAATCGATTTCTTCTTTTGTCCAGCATTCGGGAAAATGGCAACACAACTTATCGAGCAACGTTTCATCAAGCGATCGGACATCTTCGTCGTTGACCAAAGCCTGCAAAATACGCGGCAGAAAATGTTTCATATCTAAAGCCGTCGCAGCGCCGTTGTCTAAAGGTACGCTGCCCAAATACGCCTGCAACATATCGACAGGAATCTCGCGTAACGGATATTCCAACAACGCTTGTTGGAAATCTTCGGGAGAGCAGCTATTGCAAGTGCAGATATTCAGCGGGAAGCGCACGCTGTAAGGTGCAAATAATTCGTATGCTTCTGCTATCCATTTTTCCATCTTTGTTGCCTTGCCTTTGATATTGGACATGGGTATTCAGGATTGAGGAGAGAAGCCTTTCAGACGACCTCAAACCTTGCACTACTTGCTATGCGTGATTTCTTCCAGCCGACCGTTTGCTCCGATAACGGCGCGGAAATTGCCGCCCAGCGCTTTAGGTGGTTTGCCGCTGATAATCCAATGTTCCCCGTCTTTTTTCACCCGATACGGCTTTTGCGCTTGAGCGGTTTGTTCGCCGTAATGCTGCGTCACATAAATTTCGGTCAGCCGCAGGACTTGCTGCTCGGTAACGGGTTGTGCGCCGCCGTCCGCGCTCACTGCCAAAGAGGGATAGATGAACATACAGGTCAGAAGCCAATGGTGGATTTTCATTTTTCAGTCAGCCCTTCCTTCACACCTCAAACCTCGCCCGCCTGCTGCACAATCTTCGCCAGTTTCAAAGTGTTTTCAAGCTGTTGCAGCACGGTATCGTCGTATGCCGCGCCTTTGCCGGTTACGGCGAGCTGCAAGATGCTGTCGGTCAGGCGGACGATGCGCCACATCAGTTCGCGTTCGTATTTTTTCAAACTGTCGAGGTCGGCTTCTTCGGGCAGGTCGGCGGCGAGCGTCGCGCCCAAGTCGGGCAGCTGCTCAAACAATCGCGCAACGATATGCGAATGCACCCCCGCCTGCTTTTCCGCGTGCAGCACGTCATGTTTCGCCGCTTGGAAAAACTGCTCCTGCGCCGTCAGCGCGGAACCGTAATCGCGCGTCTGTGTATGCGCCAAACGCGCCTGCTTGAGCAGCTCGCGGATTTTTTCAGACGGCGTATTCGCGCCTTCTATTTTTAATTCGGCAATAAAATCAGCATCTTCCTGAGTGATTCTTACGCTGACTGGGATACGGTTTGTTGCATTCATATTCGTTTAATTTGGTTTGTATTCATTTGTATACAAATATACAAGATGAAATGACAAGGCGCAATATTTGAAATGGTTTATTTTTGTAAACCCTAGGGGCTGTCGACATTTAATTTTCCAAGTGGATTTTTGTTCACAAAGCGGAAGATTCAAGGCGGAAACCGCAACAAGGTTGGACACCTTGTGAGGATTTCCAACGCGGAAGATACCGCTTTGGGGATAAAAAGACACGGAAACTATTGAATGTTGACCGCCCCTAGGACTCGCTAAAACACGTTTGTGGATACATGGGGAGAACCGAGCTTTTCCTTTATAATCCATCCATCTATTTTTCACTTATTTCAAGCAGGTTCACCATGTCCAAACCCACTCTCCTCCTCGTTGACGGCTCTTCTTATCTCTACCGCGCTTATCACGCGATGGCGCAGTTGTCCGCGCCTGACGGTGCGCCGACGGGTGCGCTTTATGGCGTGTTGAACATGTTGCGCCGGCTGCGGGCGGATTATGTGCATGATTATTGCGCGGTGGTGTTTGATGCGAAGGGCAAGAATTTCCGCCACGAGATGTTCCCCGACTACAAGGCGACGCGCCCGCCGATGCCGGACGATTTGCGCCCGCAGGCGGAAGCTTTGCCGGATTTGGTGCGGCTGATGGGCTGGCCGGTGTTGGTCATTCCGCAAGTGGAAGCGGACGACGTTATCGGCACGCTGGCGGCGATGGCCGGCGAAGCGGGTTGGAATGTGGTGGTGTCCACCGGCGATAAGGACATGGCGCAATTGGTGAACGAGCGCGTTACGCTGGTGAACACGATGAGCGGCGAAACGCTGGACATTGAAGGCGTGAAGGAAAAATTCGGTGTGCTCCCCGACCAAATCCGCGATTATCTCGCACTGATGGGCGACAAGGTGGACAATGTGCCGGGCGTGGAAAAATGCGGCCCGAAAACGGCAGTGAAGTGGCTGGAAGCCTACGGCTCGCTGGCTGGTGTAATGGAACACGCTGCGGAAATCAAGGGCAAGGTCGGCGAAAACCTGCAAGCCGCGCTGCCCCAACTGCCGCTGTCGTATGATTTGGTGACGATTAAAACCGATGTGGATTTACACACCGAGCTTTCAGACGGCCTCGAAAGTCTGCGCCGCACTTCGCCGAAATGGTCGCAGCTTGCGGTCGATTTCAAACGCTGGGGCTTCCGCACTTGGCTGAAAGAAGCGGAAAGCCGTATGCACGAAGCGGCAGACGGCGATTTGTTCGGCAGCGATACGATAGGCGAACAGGCGGCGTTGGACATGGAAACGTCGTCTGAAAAAATCATAGAACATGCCCCCGCCCCCGAAAAACTGGATTATCAGGCCGTTACTACTGAAGCGCAGTTTGCCGCCTTGTTGGACAAACTGTCGCAAGCGGAAAAAATCGGCATCGACACGGAAACCACGTCCCTAGACGCGATGAACGCCGCGTTGGTCGGCATCAGCATCGCGTTCCAAGCAGGAGAAGCGGTTTACATCCCCGTAGGACACAGCCTGACTGCCGCGCCCGAACAACTTGATTTGCAAGACGTATTAGGTCGTCTGAAACCGCATTTGGAAAACCCCGCCCTGAAAAAAATCGGGCAAAACCTCAAATACGACCAACACGTTTTCGCCAACTACGGCATCGCCCTGAACGGCATTGCCGGCGACGCCATGCTCGCTTCCTACATCATCGAGAGCCATCTCGGACACGGCTTGGACGAATTGTCCGAACGCTGGCTCGGCTTGGAAACCATAACCTACGAATCGCTGTGCGGCAAAGGCGCGAAGCAAATCGGGTTTGCCGACGTCGCCATCGAGCAGGCGACCGAATACGCCGCCCAAGACGCCGATTTCGCCCTGCGCCTCGAAGCGCACCTGCGCGTGCAGATGGACGCCAAACAGCTTGAAATGTATGAAAAAATGGAGCTGCCCGTCGCGCAAGTATTGTTTGAAATGGAACGCAACGGTGTGCAAATCGACCGCGCCGAACTCGCCCGCCAAAGCGCAGAACTCGGCGCCGAACTGATGAAGCTCGAACAAGAAGCCTACGCCGCCGCAGGCCAGCCGTTCAACCTCAACTCGCCCAAACAGCTTCAAGAAATCCTGTTCGACAAAATGGGCATTCCCACCAAAGGCCTGAAAAAAACCGCCAAAGGCGGCATTTCCACCAACGAAGCCGTGCTCGAACAGCTCGCGCCCGATTACCCTCTGCCCAAAATCATCCTGCAAAACCGCAGCCTGGCGAAGCTCAAATCCACCTACACCGACAAACTGCCCGAAATGATTTCGCCCAAAGACGGCCGCGTGCACACCACCTACGCCCAAGCCGTCGCCATTACCGGCCGCCTCGCCAGCAACAACCCCAACCTGCAAAACATCCCCATCCGCACCGCCGAAGGCCGCCGCGTGCGCCGCGCCTTCACCGCACCGCAAGGCAGCGTCATCGTTTCCGCCGACTATTCCCAAATCGAGCTGCGCATTATGGCGCACCTCTCTGGCGACAAAACCCTCATTACCGCGTTCCAAAACGGCGAAGACGTACACCGCCGTACCGCCGCCGAAGTATTTGGCATCGCGCCAGAAAACGTCTCGTCCGAACAACGTCGCTACGCCAAAACCATTAACTTCGGCCTGATTTACGGCATGGGCCAATACGGCCTCGCCAAATCATTGGGCATCGACAACATCTCCGCCAAAAACTTTATCGACCGCTACTTCGCCCGCTACCCCGGCGTCGCCGAATACATGCAGCGCACCAAAGAACAAGCCGCCGCCCAAGGATTCGTCGAAACCCTGTTCGGCCGCCGCCTCTACCTGCCCGACATCCGCAACAAAAACGCCAACGCCCGCGCCGGAGCCGAACGTGCCGCCATCAACGCCCCCATGCAAGGCACCGCGTCCGACCTCATCAAACGCGCCATGATAGACGTGTCCCGCTGGCTGGTTTCAGACGACCTGAAAAGCAAACTGATTATGCAGGTGCATGACGAACTGGTGTTGGAAGTACCCGAAGCCGAACTGGATTCAGTGAAAGAAAAACTACCGCAGATTATGGCGAAAGTGGATGATGGGATGTTGAAAGTGCCGCTGGTGGCAGAGGTTGGCGTGGGTATGAATTGGGAAGAGGCGCATTGACAACGTACGAATATTTAACTATCCAGTTTTTAATTTATCCTAATTTAAGGAGGTAAAATGCTCGATTCGAATGATGTAAAATCAATAATTTTGAATATTGCTTGCGGTATTGTAACATCTATTATTATAGCTATATTTACAAGTTTATGGAAAAAATCTAAATATAAAGATAAAGAAAGGATGCCTAAAAAATCTGCTCAGATACCTATTCAAGATAATTTACCTTATTCTGAGGATATAAAAGCCAAAAGAAGGGGGGAAGTAAAAAAATTTATTAGAGAAGTATTTTTTTATACATCTACTTATCTCATTATCTTGGCCTCCTTTTCCATACCAATTATATTAAATAACTTTCTAGATAAAAATCAGGTTTATTTGAATCAAGCTAAATATGTTGGCATGTATTTACCTGAAATCCCAATGACTGGTGGATACGCTAATATTTTTGTATGGTTCATTGTGCTTATATTATATGTTCCAATTTTTTGGCTATCTAAATTAATGACAAAACATTTATGGTGTCCACTTGTAAGTATATTTTGGGACTATAACGAAAATCTAGACAAGATGGGATTTCTAATTTTTATTTCTCTGAAATCGTTATTTATATCAGCTTGTGTACAGTGGCTATTTTTTGATACAGAATTTTTACAGGCATTAAAAAATGTCTTAATTTTAACCTTTTTTGCGATTGTTTTTGCGTTCTCTCAAAATCGTCGCTAGGGTTATAAGAAGTAAGTCATGTATCTCTCTCCAACCATGTGTGCGCAGCCGTAGGTCGGATACTTGTATCCGACAAAAGCCTGCTATCCCAAAAGCCGTCAGATTCGAGAATCTGACCTACTGAAACTGGGCATTGGTGTAGCACGCGGTTGTTGAAACCCAAAACCCATCCAAGGTCGTCTGAAAGACCCGCTACAGAGTTTTTCAGACGACCTTTATTCTTCCCGCCGACAGTCATACAATCACGGGCGCGGTCCCCTTTATGGATTCAATACGACTCAGGTGCGCGGTTTTAAGGTCGTCTGAAAAAATAGACAGGCTTGCTGCAAACCGAATAATATCCAAATTTCCAACCATCCTTTAACCAGAAATAAAAATCATGAATTTCGATCTTGAAAACCTCTCTTCATTTGCGGGCTGGGAACGTCTTGCTGAAACCGGCATGGCATTCGGTACCAACCTCGTTGCCGCGCTGGCGATTTTCTTTGTCGGCAGATGGATTGCCGCCCGCCTTGTTATTTTGATGAAAGCTGCGCTGACCCGTGCCAAAGTGGACAGAACGCTCGTCAGCTTCCTTGGCAATGTGGCTAATGTCGGCCTGTTAATCCTGATCATCATTGCCGCGCTGGGCAAGCTGGGCATTCCGACCACGTCGGTTACCGCCTTAATCGGCGGCGCGGGTTTGGCGGTGGCTTTGTCGCTGAAAGACCAACTGTCGAACTTTGCCGCCGGCGCGCTGATTATTCTGTTTCGTCCTTTTAAAGTCGGCGACTACATCAAGGTCAACGGCTTCGAAGGCACGGTGAGCGAAATTAAAATGGTGCAGACTGCGCTGAGTACGCCGGACAACGAAGAAGTCATCCTGCCCAACAGCGTCGTTATGAGCAACAGTATCGTCAACCGTTCTTCCATGCCGTTGTGCCGCGTGCAGGTGGTGGTCGGCGTGGATTACGCCTGCGATTTGAAGGCCGCCAAAGCCGCCGTCTTGAAAGCCGCCACCGAGCATCCTTTGTGCGTACAGACCCAAGGCAAAGAGGCAGTAACATATATTACCAACTTGGCCGACAGTGCCATCGAAATCACGCTTTGGGCGTGGACGAACGAAGCCGATTTGGGCGCGTTCCGCTTCGGGTTGAACGAGCAGGTAGTGGAAAACCTGCGTGCCGCCAATATCAATATTCCTTTCCCGCAGCGCGATGTGCATATCATCCAGCAGCAGGGGTAAGGGTAAGTTTCAAATTGGCGAATCCGACCTGCTGAAACCGCGGGTATATGGTGTTTGAAACCCAAAAGCCCATCCGAGGTCGTCTGAAAACCTGTCTTATGGTTTTCAGACGACCTTTTTATATTCTTTCCATTTCCTGTATTATTCATATTGATTTAAACACTCTTTCTTGAAAGGTCAAAAATAATGTCGCTCACTTTAAAATCTGTTCTGACCGCCGGTTTGCTCCTTCTTGGATTCCAAGCCGCTGCCCAAGATATTCCGCAAGCGTTTCAAGGCAAATGGGCCGGGCATTATGAAGGGAAGGTATCGCCCAAACATATAAGGGCTTTATGTGCCATGGGTTATGATGAAAACGCTGCTATGGATAATGTCTATGTGTCGGAAGATAGCGGCTTTTATATTGAAATAGGTAAAAAATCAATTGAATTAAATGGTTGGGAATGGGGCGCGAAATATACGAAACTGAATTATCGAATTTATTCGCCCGATAAAATCGCAGGTACGGCACGCGTTCGGGAAGAGGAGCCGGAGCAAGGTACGCAGATTTATAACGATAATTTTGAGTTTTCGTTAAACCGAGGCGTGCTGACGCAGAGATTCCGTGATTTTTCAACGGACGGCTCAGGCAAAAAAGTTTGGCGGACGCGTACGCTGATGCGTTGCAAATAATGCTGGGCAAACCGTAGCCGGCCGCAGGTTGAAGGCTTGTATCCGACAACAGCCACTATCATCTCAAATAGCCGTCGGATTCGAGAATCTGATCTACGGCAAAAACCGTAGCAAAAGAGAATAGAAACCCGTAGCGTGGGCTTTGCCCACGAATCAAACTCAAAATTTCAGACGACCTCTTTTACCCAACATTATCGTGGGCAAAGCCCACGCTACAATGTATACCGACTACTGACGGTATTGAATGATTACTTTGCCGAAAACGGTATCCGAACGGCTTGATTTGAGTTTTGGTATTTTTGCCCGACGGGGTCAAAAATACAGTTGCTGCTGAAACTACCAAACCGAAACCCATCCGAGGTCGTCTGAAAACCTGTCTTATGGTTTTCAGACGACCTTTATTGTTCCCGCCGACAGGCATACAATCAAAAGTGCAGTACCTTTCATTGATTCAATACAAGGAGACAGTTATGCGCGGCATAAAATCAGTTGCATTGTTGTGTACTTTGGCATTGGGTGCGCCGGCGTTTTCGGCGGGTTTGACCAAAACGCTGCCGGGCGATTTGACGACGGCTCAGGCACAGGCGGTGGTACAGGCTTCGATGAAAAAGGCGCGTGAAATCAAGGTGCCGATGAATATTGCAGTCATGGACGCAGGCGGTAATTTGAAGGCGTTTGCGCGTATGGACGATGCGTTTATCGGCAGTATCGATATTGCGCAGAAAAAGGCGAAAACGGCACGCTATTTCAATATGTCCACCCGCGATTTGGGCAAGGCTTCGCAGCCGGGCGGTGAGCTTTACGGCATTGAGGTGACCAACGACGGTTTGGTGATTTTTCCCGGTGGTGTGCTGCTGGTGGATAAAAACGGCGTTATCGTCGGCAGCGTCGGCGTGAGCGGCGGCTCGGTCGATGAAGACGAAAGCGTTGCGAAAGCAGGTGCGGCGGTCTTGTCGGGCAGGTAAGCCGCAGCTTGAGGCAACCCGCCGCGTTTCTTTTCATTGATTTGCGTTGGGTTGCTGAAATACGCAGAGGTCGTCTGAAAATGCGGGTCTAAACTCCCGCTGTCTTTTCAGACGACCTTTTTGCATTTGTTGACATTTTTACCGCTTCGGGCATGACGTTCGGGCATATGGGGTCGTCTGAAACCTGAAATGCTGTCTTTCCCAAGCACAATTCGCCGCAATGGGATATGATTATCCTTTTTCAGACGACCTGTCCTGATATGGGGTCGTCTGAAAAGCCGATTCCGTCGGGTGCGGCGGAGTCCTGAGAAGCCGTTAAGTCATACAAGAAAGCCAAGATGTCCGAAACAGCAGTCCAAGAAACCCAAGAAACGCCAAACAGTGTGCCTACGTCGTCTGAAACACAACCCACCCCGCCCAAGCGCAAGAGGCGCTGGTTGCGGGGTCTGTTGCTGACGTTGGTTGTGCTGGTGTGCGCGCTGGCGGGCTTTATTGCTTGGCTGGTGGGGACGGAATCGGGTTTGCGTTTCGGTTTGTACAAGATTCCGTCCTGGTTTGGCGTGAAGATTGCGTCGGAAACGCTGGAAGGTACGCTGGTCAAGGGTTTCCACGGCGATAAGTGGATGATTGAAACGGATGGGGCAGATGTGAAAATCAGCGCGTTCCGTTTTGATTGGAAGCCGTCCGAGCTGTTTCAGCGCAGCCTGCACATTACTGAAATTGTGGCGGGCGATATTGCGGTCGTGCCGAAGCCGACGCCGCCGAAAGAGAAAAAGCCGTCCAAAGGGCTGCCTGAGAGCATTGATTTGCCTGTGTTGGTGTTTATCGACCGTTTTGAGACGGGCAGGCTCAGCGTGGGCAAAAATTTTGACAAGCAGACGGCCTATCTCGATCATCTGAATGCGGCATATCATTATGATCAGAAAGAACACCGCTTGGATTTGAAAACCCTCGATACGCCATGGAGCAATTCGACGGGTTCGGCGGTGGTCGGGCTGGAGAAGCCGTTTGCGCTCAATACGACGATTCAGACGAAGGGCGAGCTGGAAGGCGAGACGATAGAGGGTAAGGCGCGTCTGTGGGGCAGCTTGCAGGACGTGCAGACTGAAATCCTGCTGGACGGCGACGATGTGCATTTGTCGGCGAAATCTACGGTGCATCCGTTTGCCGCTTCGTTGGACAAGATGATCGGCGAAGTGCTGATCAAGGGTTTCAATATCAACCCGACCGCTTTCCTGCCGTCGCTGCCCAAGGCAAACCTGACGTTTGACGCGACCGTCGTGCCTTCGTTTACGCACGGTATCGCGCTGGACGGTTCGCTCGACTTGGAAAACAAGGCGGCGGGTTTTGCCGATGCAAAATCCATTCCGGTGCGCAACATTCTGGCGGACTTCACGATTAACGACAACGGCGTGGTAACCGTCCAAGAGTCTGAAATCGGGCTGTTGGAGGAAGGTTCGTTCAATGTCGCCGGTACGGTCGATACGGTGAAAAACGCGCTGGCGCTCAAGATTAATGTGAACAACCTCGTTTCAGACGACCTCGTCCGCACTAATGTTGCCGGTCAGTGGAACGGATTTATCGGCGTCAAAGGCGAAACCGCCTCGCCCGCTATCGACTGGAATCTTGAAAGCGGCAGCGCGCAACTCTCCGGCCTGCTGTCCTTCGTTACCGACAGACAACACGGTCAACGCACCCTCAAACTCGACCGCGTCCGCGTCGCACCGCAAAACGGCGGCGAACTGACGGCGCAAGGTTCGCTCGAACTCTTCAAAGACCGCCTGCTCAAGCTCGACGTTTCCAGCAAGGCGTTCAATCCGTCCCGCCTCGACTCAAAACTGCCCGCCGGCAGCGTCAACGGCACCATCAATCTCTCGGGCGAACTGGCGAAAGAAAAATTCGCCGGCAAAATGCAGTTTGCGCCGAGTACGTTAAACAACGTCCCCCTCAGCGGCAAAGCCGACGTCGTTTACGAATCCGGACACCTCCCGCGCGCGCTGACCGACCTGCGTTTGGGCAACAATATCGTTAAAACCAACGGCAGCTTCGGCAAAAAAGGCGACCGCCTCAATATCGACATCACCGCTCCCGACCTTTCCCGTTTCGGTTTCGGACTGGGCGGGCTGCTCAATACGCGCGGCTACATTTCAGGCGACCTCAAAGGCGGGCTGAAAACCTACGAAGCCGACCTCTCCGGCGAAGCGCGCGCGCTGCGTGTCGGCGATGCCGTCAATATCCGTATGCTTGACTTCAAACTCAAAGGCACGCCCGACATCAACCGTCCGCTTGCCGCCGACATCAAAGGCAGCCACATCGCCCTTTCCGGCGGCGCGACCGTCATCGATGCGGTCGACCTGTCCCTCAACGGCACGGGTGCGCAACACCGCATACACGGCAGCAGCAGCATGGCGTTGGACGGCAAACCTTACAAACTCGAAGTCAATGCGGCGGGCGGTCTGAACAAAGACTTCAATCAGTGGAAAGGCAGCGTGGACACGCTCGACATCGGCGGCGCGTTCAACCTCAAACTGCAAAACCGCATGAACCTCGAAGCAGGCGCGGAGCGCGTTTCCATGAGCGCGGCGCGCTGGAGCGTGATGGGCGGCAGCCTCAACCTGCAAAACTTCGTTTGGGACAAAAAAACCGGCATCACCAGCAAAGGCAGTGCGCAAAGCCTGCACATCACCGAGCTGCAAAACTTCGTCAAAATCCCCGTCGAACACAACTTGGTACTCGGCGGCGATTGGGATTTGGCGTACAGCCAAAACGCCCGCGGCTACCTCAACATCAACCGCCAAAGCGGCGACATCATCCTGCCGAACAAAGACCCGAAAAAACAGATACCTTTGGGTTTGAGCGCGCTCTCCCTGCGCACCCGTTTCCAAAACGGCCGCATCGACAGCACGCTTGACGGCAGCACCCGTTTCGGCAGCATCAATGCCGATTTGGGCATCAGCCAGCAGTTCGGCAACAAAATCGCCAACGCGCCGGTGAGCGGCAAAATCAACCTCAACGTCCCCGACTTGGGCGCAATCAAAACCTTCCTGCCCGCTACCGCGCAAGGCATTACAGGTCGTCTGAACGCCGCTGCCACCATAGGCGGGCGCGTCGGTTCGCCCACCATCGCCGCCACCTTGAACGGCACCAGCAACTACGGTACAGCCGAAGGTACGGTCAACATCGGACAGGGCGCCAGCATGGACACCGCGCCTTTGAGCGGCAAACTCAACCTCAACGTCGCCGACCTTGAAGTCTTCCGCAACTTCCTGCCCGTCGGACAAACCGTCAAAGGTCGTCTGAACGCCGCCGTCAGCCTTGGCGGACGCGTCGGCGAGCCACAGTTTTCCGGTACGCTCAACGGCGAAAACCTCTACTACCGCAACCAAACCCAAGGCCTCATCCTCGACAACGGCGTTTTACGTTCCCATTTGCAGGGACAACGCTGGATTATCGACAGCCTCAAGTTCCACAAAGGCGGTACACTCGAGCTTAAAGGCTCCGTCAACCTTGCCAACGCCGATCCGGACGTTGACGTGGATGTCGTCTTCGACAAATACGACACCCTCTCCCGTCCGAACCGCCGCCTGCGCCTCTCCGGCAGCGCGAAAGTGCAATACAACCAGGCCAGGGGCTTCATCCTCAACGGCACATTGGGCAGTGATTACGGTATGTTCGGTTCGCAAAAATCCTCCATGCCCTCGTTGGACGACGATGTCGTCGTGTTGGGCGAAGAGAAAAAACAAACCGCCGCCGTGACGCCCATCAGCCTCAACCTGACGCTCAACCTCAACGACAACATCCGTTTCGTCGGTTACGGCGCAGACATCACCATAGGCGGCAAGCTGACCATCACTTCCCGCCCGGGCGAAGCCATCCAAGGCGTCGGTACTGTCCGTGTTGTTAAAGGCCGTTACAAAGCCTACGGACAAGACCTCGACATCACCAAAGGTACGGTTTCTTTCGTCGGCCCGCTCAACAACCCCAACCTGAACATCCGCGCCGAACGCCGCCTTTCCCCCGTCGGTGCGGGCGTCGAAGTCCTCGGCAGCCTCTCCAATCCGCGCGTGACCCTCGTTGCCAAAGAGGCGATGAGCGAAAAAGACAAGCTCTCTTGGCTCATCCTCAACCGCGCCAGCAGCGGCAGCGACGGCGACAATGCCGCCCTTTCCGCAGCGGCAGGCGCGCTCCTTGCCGGACAAGTCAACGACAGGCTCGGATTGGTGGACGATTTGGGCATCACCAGCCAACGCAGCCGCAACGCCCAAACCGGCGAACTCAACCCCGCCGAACAAGTGCTGACCGTCGGCAAACAGATTACCAACAACCTCTACGCAGGTTACGAATACGGTCTTTCCAGTGCCGAACAGTCGGTCAAGCTCGTGTACCAGCTCACCCGCGCCATCCAAGCCGTTGCCCGCGTCGGCAGCCGTTCATACGGCGGCGAGTTGAAATACACCATCCGTTTCGACAGACTCTTCCGTTCGGATTACGAAAACGACCGCAAAATCGAAGAAGCGGAAAAACAGAAAGCCGAGCAAACGCAATAACGCCGACGGAAAGGAAAAGGTCGTCTGAAAACCACACTTTAGGGTTTTCAGACGACCTTTTTCATGCGCGGCAATCTCGTTCCTTTTTCTTGAGGACAGATAGGCAGGTCGGTCATATCCGTTTCGCAGGGACGCTGTCGGACAGGTTTTCAGACGACCCCATAGCCCCCGTCCCGCCCTAAAATCCTGTTAGAATACCGTTTCATTTCATTCATAATAATCAAACCATTCCCATTTAAAGCCGCGCCCAATACGATGAAACTCCCGCCGCTCAAACCCCTCATCATCACCTCGCTGCCCGTCTTCGCCAGCGTCTTTATCGCCGCAACCCTCGTCTGGCGGTTCGGCACGCCCAAGCTCGCCATGCCCTTCGTGCTCGGCATTATCGCGGGCGGCCTCGTCGATTTGGACAACCGCCTGACAGGTCGTCTGAAAAACATCATCATCACCGTCGCCCTGTTCACCCTCTCGTCGCTCGTCGCCCAAAGCACGCTCGGCACCGGCCTGCCCTTCATCCTCGCCATGACCCTGATGACGTTCGGCTTTACCATTTTGGGCGCGGTCGGGCTGAAATACCGCACCTTCGCGTTCGGCGCACTTGCCGTCGCCACCTACACCACGCTCACCTACACCCCCGAAACCTTCTGGCTGACCAATCCCGTCATGATTCTGCTCGGGACCGTGTTATACAGCACCTGCACGCTCGTTTTCCAAATCATCCTCCCGCACCGCCCCGTCCAAGAAAGCGTCGCCAACGCCTACGAAGCGCTCGGCGGGTATTTTGACGCCAAAGCCGACTTTTTCGATCCCGACGAAGCCGCTTGGCTCGGCAACCGCCAAATCGACCTCGCCATGAGCAACACCGGCGTCATCAGCGCCTTCAACCAATGCCGCGCCGCCCTGTTTTACCGCCTGCGCGGCAAACACCGCCACCCGCGCACCGCCAAAATGCTGCGCTACTACTTCACCGCCCAAGACATACACGAACGCGTCAGCTCCGCCCACGCCGACTACACCGAGCTGACCGACACCCTCAAAAACACCGACCTCATCTTCCGCATCCGCCGCCTGCTCGAAATGCAGGGGCAGGCGTGCCGCAACGTTGCCGCCTCCCTGAGGAACGGCAAAGACTACACTTACAGCAAACGCCTCGGACGCGCGATGGAAGGCTGCCGCCAATCCCTCGCCCACTACACCGACGACCACCCCGAAAGCCGCAACATCCACCACATCCGCCGCCTGCTCGACAACCTCGGCAGCGTCGACCACCAACTGCGCCAACTCCAACACAGCGACTCCCCCGCCGAAAACGACAACAGCAGCGACACCCGCATCGCCGCCCTCGAAAACAGCAGCCTGAAAAACGTCTGGCAGACCGTCCGCAGCCAGCTCAACTTCGAGTCCGGCGTGTTCCGCCACGCCACGCGCCTCTCCATCCTCGTTGCCGCCTCCTGCACCATCGTCGAAATCCTCCATCTCAACCTCGGCTACTGGATACTCCTGACCGCACTCTTCGTCTGCCAACCCAACTACACCGCCACCAAAAGCCGCGTGTACCAACGCATCGCCGGCACCATCCTCGGCGTCATCGTCGGCTCCCTCGTACCTTATTTCACCCCCTCCGTCGAAACCAAACTCTGGATCGTCATCGCCAGCACCACCCTGTTTTTCATGACCCGAAGCTACAAATACAGCTTCTCCACCTTCTTCATCACCATCCAAGCCCTCACCAGCTTCTCTCTCGCCGGGCTGGACGTCTATGCCGCCATGCCCGTCCGCATCATCGACACCATCGTCGGCTCCGTCCTCGCGTGGGCAGCCGTCACCTACCTCTGGCCGGACTGGCGTTACCTCACCCTCGAAAAAACCGCCGCCCAAACCGTCGGCGGCAACGGCGCCTACCTCAGAAAAATCCTCGACCAGCTCCAATACGGCATCGCCGACGACGTCGAATACCGCACCGTCCGCCGCCAAGCCCACGAACGCACCGCCACCCTCAGCAGCACCCTCTCCGACATGAGCAGCGAACCTAAAAAATACGGCAACAACCTGCAAAGCGGCTTCACCCTCCTCAAAACCAGCTACGCCCTGACCGGCTACATCTCCGCACTCGGTGCATACCGCAGCGAAATGGACGGCGCGTGCAGCCCCGACTTCGTCCGCAAGTTCTACCAAAGCGGCTACCGCATCGCCGACCTGCTCGAACGCCTCCCGCAAACAAGCGAACAAGATTTTCAGACGACCCTCTCCCAAATCCGAACCGACTTGGAAGCCTTACAAACAGAAGCAGGCGACGAACGTCAAAGCCACATCCTCCACCGGCAGCTCACCCTCATCGCCAACCAGCTCGACCCCTGCTACCGCAGCCTGCACGACATTGAAGCCAGCCCGCAAGCCGTGTGATACAGCGGATTAACTTTTTGCCGTACTATCTGTACTGTCTGCGGCTTCGTCGCCTTGTCCTGATTTAGTTAATCCACTATATTAATCGGCAGGCAAACGAAAGGTCGTCTGAAAACCCGAAACAAGGTTTTTCAGACGACCTTTTTCAATGAACCAACGCGTTTATTCCCCGCCTTCGGCAATCTGCTTAAGGTGGTACAGTGCATCCAAAGCTTCGCGGGGGGTGAGGTCGTCGGGGCGGATTTGGTTTAGGGCTTCGGCGAGTGCGTTGTGGGCGGGGTTTTCTTGGCTGGCGGCGGTTTGGAATTCGATATCCGCCGTTTCGTTGGGGCTAAACCCGCTGTATTCGTTTTCAGACGACAGGGTGCTGAAGATATCCAACTGCGGGCGGACGGCGGCGGCTTGGGCTTCGAGTTCGTCCAGATGTTTTTGGGCAGCTTTGAGGGCGCGGTTGGGCAGGCCGGCGAGTTTGGCGACGGCGATGCCGTAGCTTTTGCTGGCGGGGCCGGGTTCGATGTGGTGGAGGAAGACGATGTCTTGTCCTTGTTCAAGCGCGGAAAGGTGCATGTTGACTGCCGTTGCGTGGGCTTCGGGCAGTTTGGTCAGCTCGAAATAGTGGGTGGCGAAGAGGCTGAAGGATTTGTTTTTTTGCAGCAGGTGTTCGGCGATGGCGTGCGCGAGGGCGAGGCCGTCGAAGGTGGAGGTGCCGCGTCCGACTTCGTCCATGAGGACGAGGGATTGGTCGGTGGCGTGGTGGAGGATGTAGGCGGTTTCGCTCATTTCGACCATGAAGGTGGAGCGATTGGAGGCGAGGTCGTCGGAGGCGCCGATGCGGGTGAAGATTTGGTCAATGGGTCCGATTTGGGCGGCGTCGGCGGGGACGAAGCTGCCGGTGTGCGCCATGAGGACGATGTGGGCGACTTGGCGCATGTAGGTGGATTTGCCGCCCATGTTGGGGCCGGTCAGGAGCATGAGGCGGTGTTTGTGGTCGAGGCGGGTGTGGTTGGCGGTGAAGTGGCGCACTTGCTGCTCGACGACGGGATGGCGGCCGTTTTCGATATGGATGACGGGGTAGTCGGCGAACTCGGGGCAGACGAAGCCGCGTTCGGCGGCGGTGGCGGCGAAGGTGGAGAGTACGTCGAGGGCGGCGGCGGCTTTGGCGGCTTTTTGAAGCTGGGGAAGGGTCGTCTGAATGTCTTTGAGGAGGGCTTCAAACAGGCGTTTTTCCAATGCCAATGCCTGCTCTTGCGCGGTCAGGACTTTGTCTTCGAAGGTTTTGAGTTCGGGGGTGATGAAGCGTTCGGCGTTTTTCAGGGTTTGGCGGCGTTGGTAGTCGGCGGGGGCTTGTTCGGCTTGGACTTTGGATAACTCGATGTAGAAGCCGTGGACGCGGTTGAACTCGACTTTGAGGGTGGAGAGGCCGGTGCGTTCGCGTTCGCGCGCTTCGAGGTCGAGCAGGAATTCGTCGCCGTGGTTTTGGATGTGGCGCAACTCGTCGAGTTCTGCGCAATAGCCTTGGTTGATGACGCCGCCGTCTTTGAGCCAAACGGCGGGTTCGGGCATCACAGCGGCTTTGAGGGTTTCGGCGACGGGCAGGGTTTCGGGGAAAACGGCTTTGAGGGTTTCCAACAGGCTGCTGCCCTCGGCGGACAATTCGATTTCGGACAGGGCAAACAGGCTGTCGCGCAGGGCGGCGAGGTCGCGCGGGCGGGCGTTGCCGACGGCGATGCGGGCGGCGATGCGTTCGATGTCCGCGATGTTTTTCAGACGGCCTTGCAGGGCTTCGTATTGCGAACCCAGCGCGGCAACGGCTTCTTGGCGGGCGCGGATGTGGGCGCGGCTGCGTAAGGGGTGGTGCAGCCAGAGTGCCAGAAGGCGGCTGCCCATGTGGGTGGAGCAGCCGTCGAGTATGGAAAACAGGGTCGGCGATTTTTTGCCGGAGAGGGTTTGCGTGATTTCGAGATTGCGGCGCGTGGCGGCGTCCATGCCGATATATTGGCTGTCGGTTTCGAGCGAAATGCCGTCTAAGTGTTGCGGCATCAGGTTTTGCGTCAGGCGGATGTAGTTCAGCAGCGCGCCCGCCGCGCCGACGGCGGCTTCGTGTTCCTTGCCGTCCAAACCGAAGCCGTGCAGGTCTTGGCAGCCGAAGTATTCGGTCAACAGTTTCGCGCCCGCGTCGGCGGCAAACTGCCACGAGTTCAGGCGCGTGATGTTGGCAGAGGTCGTCTGAAAACCATTAGGCAGGCTTTTGCCTTCGGGCAACAGGATTTCCGCCGCCTGCAAACGCGCCAGCTCGTCGGCGAGTTTGTCCGCCGTCGTCAGCTTGGTTTTGAATTCGCCGTTTTGCAAAGATGCCCACGCGATGGCGATGTGTTTTTTATCCGCGTTCACCGCCGCGATGCGGTTGGTTTCCTTGTCTTCCAAAAACGCCGCGTCGGTCAGCGTGCCGGGCGTAACGATGCGCACGACTTTGCGCTCCACCGGCCCTTTGCCCGCGCCGACTTCGCCCACCTGCTCGCACACCGCCACGCTTTTGCCCATCTTCACCAGCCGCGCCAGATACTGCTCCGCCGCGTGAAACGGCACGCCCGCCATCTTAATCGGCACGCCGTCCATCTGCCCGCGCGTGGTCAGGGTGATGTCCAACAGCTTCGCCGCTTCCACCGCGTCATCCAAAAACAGCTCGTAAAAATCGCCCATGCGGTAAAACACCAGCTTGTCGGCGTGCTGCGATTTGATGGCGAGATACTGCTGCATCATCGGGGAAACGGCGGATTTGCTCATGGGAATGCCTTGCAAAACGGAAAAGCCTTATTGTAGCAAAAGGTCGTCTGAAACCCTAAAACAAGGTTTCAGACGACCTTTTATAGTGGATTAACTTTAAACCGGTACGGCGTTGCCTCGCCTTGTCCTGATTTAGTTAATCCACTATATGTATGCCGCTTAGGGTTTTTCGTAAACGAAAATAATGTCCAAGTCTTTTTTCGGCAGGAAATTTTCTTTGACTGCTTGGAAGCGGTTCGGCCCTACTTTGCGCAAGGATTTGTCCCAACAAAGCGAAATCACGGTATTGGGCTCGCGGTCTATGGTCAACGTGAATTTACCGATGGGTTTTGCCCAGTTGGCACCTGTGGTCAGGATATAGCCCAAATGGTGATAGACCTTTGAACCTCCTTCCACATTTTTAAAGTTTTTAAGGAAGTTTTCATCCATGCAGTACTCATCTATGAATGCTTTGCTGTCTTTGGCTTTAAGCGAAGGCAGGAAGCTGCCGCCGACCAGCGGGGTGTATTGGTGTTTGATTTCGGTTACAGAGTTGGCTTTAAAGGTTTGCTTCCAGCTGTAAATAATCTGCGCCGACCAATCGGGCAGTTCATCCGGCTGTTTGGGCAGCATGGATTGGACTTTGGCGGAGCGGCAGGCTCTGATTTTGCTGTCGATTTTTTCACCGTCTTGCTTTTGCGTCCAAGGGTGCATCAGTTCCTGATCGCTCAAACCGCATTTTTTCAAATCGGCGGTCACGTCCACCAGCGAGCCGTTACGCCGTTCAAAATAGGCACGGACGTGGGCTTGCGGGCGGACAGGTTTGCCGTCGGCGTAAATTCGGAAGCTGTCAACCAAGCCCTTAGTGTCAGCAAAGTCGGAATATGTGAAGGAAGGAACAATCGGCAAAGGGAAAAGGACGGTTTCGGTAATGTCTTGCGAGGAGGTGTTTTTAAACCGGTAATGCACGCGAATCTGGTTTTCGCTGATGTACAAATCTTCGCTCTGCATATCGATATGCGGATTTTTCAGATATTTGATGCCGCTCGTGCTGACTGTACCCGTGCTGTCGTTGGCATGGACTGCTCCGGCAAGCAGGAGGAGCATTAGGAGGAAGGTATTGGGTTTCATGGGTTCAAAGTCCTTAAAAATAGGTCGTCTGAAACGGCATTTCAGACGACCTTCTTAACGAATCAGTATTTAATCCGCGCCTTTGAGCATTTTATTCAAAATAGGTACGAGTAGCAATAATACCAAACCGGTGATTACGCCTATGCCGCAAAGCATCCAGTAGAAATCCAGCGGGGCTTTGTCGTTGAATCCTTCTTTGAACAACACGCCGCCCAAAGTGAAGCCCAACGAAAAGCCCAAGAAGTTGAGCGCGACCATTTGGGTTTTGAACATGGGCGGGGCGATTTTGGTGGCGATAGAAAGTGCAATCGGCGAGATCATCAGTTCGCCTATGGTGATGGCGAGCAAGATCAGCGCGAACACAATAATCGGCATGGGTGTCTCTGATGAAATATACGGTACGAATCCAAGATAGGATATGCCGACAACAATCATCGCCAACACGAATTTAAACGGGGTTTTCGGCTGATATTTGCCCATTTTCGTCCAAATCGCCGCCATCACGCCGGAGAAGAGGACGACCCACATACTTTGGATCGAGTCTTTCCATGCGACGGGGACAGTCCAGCCGAATAGGGTGCGGTCAACCGTTTTGTCAAAATACACCGTCGCCACGGTATAGACTTGGAACCAGACCGACCAAAACAGGCAGATGGTCAGAAACAGCGGGATATAGGCAATGATGTGGCGTTTGTTTTCAGACGACACATGGCTGCTGCCGAGCAGACGCGCGAAATAGGCAATGACGGTAAGAATGACTGTGCCGAGCAGGAATTTGGAGAAGTTGTCCAAATTGAGCGCGCCCGAGGCAATCAGGCTGCCGATAACCAAGACAATCAACACGGCGACTGCCACCGCGGTTTTCACTTTTTCAGGACGCAGCGGATTGGGCGCAGGCGTATGCGGCAGAAGTTTGCGCCCCACAGAGTAACGCCACAGCCCGAAAGCCATACCGACTGCCGCCGCGCCGAAGCCGTAGTGGAAACCCATCTTCGTTTGCAGCAAGCCCGTCAGGAGCGGGCCTAAGAAGCCGCCGATGTTGATGGAGATATAGAAAATGGAAAAACCGGCATCGCGCAGCGGCTTCATGTGATCTGCCTCATAAAGCGAGCCGACCATCGAGCTTGCCGACGATTTCACACCACCGCTGCCCAGTGCGATGAGTACCAAGCCGCATAGCAGTCCGTACAGACCCGGTGCGATTGCCAAAACGATGTGTCCGAGCATGACCACGATGCCGGAAATAAACAGCGTTCTCTCCGCGCCCCAAATCCGGTCGGCAAGCCATGCGCCGAGTATGGTGGACAAATAAACGCTGCCGCCGTATGCGCCGACGATGCCGCCGGCGAGCGACTCGTTTATGCCCAAACCGCCTTTATTGGCAGCGTAATAGAGATAGATCATTAAGATACCCTGCATCCCGTAAAACGAGAAACGTTCCCACAATTCGATATGGAACAGGGTAGAGAGCTGGATGGGATGCCCGAAGAAGGTTTTTTCCTTGCGGGCGGACTGGTTGTCAGACATATTAAAGTTCTCCTGTTGGCAGAGGTTGGGCAGACGGACCGCCCCGGCGGAAACCTGCCTGCCCCGCCGGCATTTTCAATATTTTTCTTAGAGCGGGCGCGGGCGTAAGGATTGCCTGCCGCACCCTGCGGGTTTGGCGGGAAACGCCCGTATCCGATGCTTTCATCTAGGATTTACAGGAGTTTACGATGCCAAACATTTTTCGGTTTTTAGCCGAATCTGAAACGCTTGTCAAACGGCATATGGCAAAGGTTTGAGGCTGCACAGGTAAACCGCATTTTGATTTAAGCAGGGGTCGTCTGAAAACGTATCGGCAAAAAGGAGGCATTTTCAGGCGGAAGGCGCGGGCGTATCATGCCCTTCATGAACATCACGCCTTTACGCCCCGAACACGTCGAACCGCTCGCCCGCGCGCTTTATCTGCAATGGCATGACTTTGCGCCGTGGTCGTCTATGGAGAAAATCCGCGCCTATTACGCGGAATGCCTAAACGGTGAAAACCTGCCGCTGGCGTTTGCCGCCGTCGGAAAGGACGGCGCGCTGCTGGGTTCGGCCGCGCTCAAACGGCACGATATGGAAGAGTTTCCCCAATACGAATATTGGCTGGGCGATGTGTTCGTTTTGCCCGAACACAGGGGGACGGGCGTGGGCGGCCTGTTGATTGGACACTGCCTCGCCGCCGCCCGCCAAATGCGCCTGCCCAAGCTTTACCTTTATACGCCGGACGTGCAGTCGGTTTACGAGAAATACGGCTGGTGTGAAATCGCGACCTGTCGGCACAACGGCGAGACGGTGTCGGTAATGGAATTGGTATTGGAGGGGGACGGACAATCCGGTTGAATGTGACGCCCATTTTGTGACGCAGGGGTCGTCTGAAACCCGATCTTTGATTTTCAGACGACCTTTTTGTTTACGCATATGGGAACTGTTTATCATTGCAACGTTCTATAAAAGGATTGACTTCAAAGCGATACGGCGTTGCCGCGCCTTGTCCTGATTTGAAGTCTCTCCGGCATATTTGGGCTGAAGCGGAATCACTCGAAAACGGCGGCTTCATCACCGTTTTTATTGATTTTGCTTCAGCGCAGACTGAAACGGGCGGACAGCCGTTTCGTCCCGTTCTCGGTAATATTTTGCACTCAAGCAGAGACTGCTCTGCGCCAGACCGACTGAGAGGAATCCAGATTGAACAGCTTACGCCATCTTGCCCTGATATTTGCTTTGTCCGCGCCCGTACTCACGCTGGCGCAGACCGTATCGCAAACGCTGCCCAACGGGTTGAAGATTATTGTGAAAGAAGACCGCCGCGCGCCGGTCGCCGTGTCGCAGCTTTGGTATAAAGTCGGCAGCGTGGATGAAAAACAGGGCAAAAGCGGTTTGAGCCATGCCTTGGAGCACATGATGTTTAAAGGCACGCAGGCCGTACCTTCGGGAGAGTTCAACCGCCGCGTCGCCGCTTTGGGCGGAGAGAACAATGCCTACACCAACCGCAGCGAGACGGTTTATTACGAAAACATCGCGGCGGCAAACCTGCCCGAAGTGTTGAAGCTCGAAGCCGACCGGATGCACAACCTCAATTTCAGCGATGAAGAATTTCAAAATGAAATGAACGTCATCCGCGAAGAACGCCGCCAACGCACGGAAGACACGGCGGACGGCAAGCTGTGGGAACAGGTGTATCTGAACAGCTTTACGCTGCCTTCGATGAAAGCCGCGGTCATCGGTTATATGGATGATTTGCACACGCTCAAAGCCGACGATTTGCGCGACTGGTATCGGCAATATTACGCGCCGAACAACGCCGTTTTGGTGATTGTCGGCGATGTCGATGCCAAAAAGACGCTCAAAACCGCGGCGGAACTGTTCGGCAACATTCCCGCCAAGCAGCAGCCCGACCGCAATATGCTTGCCAACGAACCGTTCAAACGCGAACCTGTGAATTTTCAGACGACCTCGGTGGTCACGCGCCAACCCTTGGTCAGCTTGAACTACCGCGTCCCCGGATTGGAAAGTCTGGACGACAGACTGCCCTATGCGCTGGATGTCCTGTCGGAAATCTTGTCGGGCAACTCGTCCAGCCGCTTGAGTAAAAACCTGATACGCGGCAAACAGATGGCTTTGAGTACGGGCGCAAGTTACGACCTGATCAGCCGTGAAATGCCGTTGTTCAGCATCTTCGCCATGCCGGCGGACAACGTCGAAGTCGATGCCGTCATCGCCGAATTGCGCCGCGAATTGAAAGACATCGCCGAAAACGGAGTCAGCACCGAAGAGCTGAACCGCATCAAAGCTCAGTCGGAAGCGTCCGAAATCTACGAGCGCGACTCTATGGAGGCACAGGCTTCCATCATCGGGCGACTGGAGGCGCGCGGCTTCGAATACAGCGACGAAGCGGAAATCCGCCGCCGCCTGAAAGCCGTCAGCGTCGAAGATGTGCAGGCCGCCGCGCAGCTGCTGACGGACGACCGCTTGGCGACCGTGGTTGTGATGCCCGATCCGAAAATCCTGTACCACCCGATTGTTCAGGCGGCAAACAAGCCTCAACCTAAATAAACCGACCAAAGGGGTCGTCTGAAACCGTTTTTCCCGTTTTCAGACGACCTCCGAACCGCCCCGCCCGAAGTGGCGAATGACTCGGAACGGGACGGAATACGGCGACAAACGCCCATCCGCCCCGACAAACCAGTTCAACCGCAAAGGAATATCCGATGAAATCCCTTCCCCTCATATTAGCCCTCGCCTTCTCCACCGCCGCGCAGGCAGGCGTGGACATCCAACGCTGGACCACCGGCAACGGCACAGAAGTCCTTTTGGTCGAGCAACACGACAACCCCATCGTCGATATGCAGGTCAACTTCAAAGGCGCGGGCAGCGTGTTCAACCCCGAAGGCAAAAGCGAAGTGGCGGAATTCACCGCCGCCCTGCTGACCGACGGCACGGAAAAGCTGGACGAAGAAGCCTTTAATGCCGCCGCCGACGATATTGCCGCCCAAATCGGCAGCAGCAGCGGACAGGAAAGCTCTGCCGCCGTCTTGCGCAGCCTGAGCCGCCCCGAAACGCTCAAAAAAGCCGCCGGACTGCTCAACCAATCCCTGACGCATCCCCGTTTTGACCCCGCCGTGTTCGACCGCCGTCAAAAAGAGGCGGTGACCACCCTCCAGCAACAGGAAACCACCCCCGACTTCACCGCCGGACGCGCCCTGACCAAACTTGCCTATCCCGACCACCCATACGGCCGCGGCGCCAACGTCACCGCGGAGAGCATCCGCAAAGTCAACCTTGACGACATCCGCGCGTTCCACCGCAGCCGCTACGGCAAAGACAACGCCATCGTCGCCATCGTCGGCGACATCAACCGCAAACAAGCCGACCAGCTTGTGAAAAACGTGTTGAACGGCCTGCCCGACCGCAGCAAAGCCGCCCACAGCGTCCCGCCCGTCAAACCCAATCCGGCACAACGCCGCGACATCCCGTTTGCCGGCGAACAGGCGCAAGTCTTGCTCGGTATGCCGTTGATCAAACGCCACGACCCCGACTATTACGCATTGGTGGCGGGTAATTACATCCTCGGCGGCGGCGGTTTCGACAGCCGCCTGATGAAAGTCTTGCGCGACCGTTACGGCTACACCTACGGCGTATACAGCAACCTCGAACCGGCGACCGAAGCGGGTATGTTCACCATCGCCTATTCCACCCAGAAGAAAAACACCAAAGATTCGCTCGTACAGGCTCAGGCGGTCATCAAACAATTCATCGAAGAAGGCCCGACCGAAGAAGAACTGGCGCAAGCCAAAGCCAACATCATCGGCAGCTTCCCCCTGCGTTTCGATTCCAACGCCAAACTGGTGAAATACCTCAGCATCATCGGTTATCACAACCTGCCCAACGACTATCTCGAAGCCTACCCCAAAGCCATCGGCAAATTGACCGTGGCGCAAGTCAAAGACGCTTGGAAGCGCCGCGTCAAACCTGAAGATTTGCACATTGTCGTCGTCGGTGCCGAATAACCCCGCCGCCCATCCTTGTCCGACGGATACAGCCTGTCGGACAAGGCTTGAGGGGAACGGCGGCTTCATTCCGCCACATGGCAAAAAGGTCGTCTGAAAGCGCAGCTTCGACAATATCCCAACAGACATTGCGAAGCTGCGCCCGACATTTTTCAGACGACCCTTCCGACCATTCGTACCCCGTAAACACCCTTCGGAAGAATTCTCCCCGCCCGCCCGCAAAAACCGTCAAAATCCCTTATAATTCCGAACCTAACCGAATCCCGTCCTGCCGGCAGCGCCGTCGGGACTTGTCTTAACAACGAAAGAAACACTGTGGACAAACTCAAAATCACCGCCAACGGCCCGCTCAACGGCGAAATCACCGTATCCGGCGCAAAAAACGCCGCCCTGCCGCTGATGTGCGCCGGACTCTTGACCTCCGGCACCCTGCGCCTGAAAAACGTACCCATGCTCGCCGACGTCAAAACCACCCAAAAACTGCTGCAAGGCATGGGCGCGCGCGTTTTGACCGACAACATTCACGAATTCGAAATCAACGGCGGCACCGTCAACAACACCTGCGCCCCCTACGAACTGGTGAAAACCATGCGCGCCTCCATCCTCGTGCTCGGCCCGACGCTGGCGCGTTTCGGCGAAGCCCAAGTCAGCCTGCCCGGCGGCTGCGCCATCGGTTCGCGCCCCGTCGACCAGCACCTCAAAGGCCTCGAAACCATGGGTGCGGAAATCACCATCGAACACGGCTACGTCAAAGCCAAAGGCCGTATGAAAGGCACGCGCGTTGTCATGGACGTCGTTACCGTCGGCGGTACGGAAAACCTGCTGATGGCGGCAACCCTCGCCGAAGGCACGACCATCCTCGAAAACTGCGCCATCGAACCCGAAGTCGTCGATTTGGCGGAATGCCTCGTCAAAATGGGCGCGAAAATCAGCGGCATCGGCACATCAACCATGACCGTCGAAGGCGTAAAAGAGCTGCACGGCTGCGAACACAGCGTCGTGCCCGACCGCATCGAAGCCGGTACCTTCCTCTGCGCCGTCGCCATGACCGGCGGCAAAGTCGTCCTGCGCAACGCCGCCCCCAAAACCATGGAAGCCGTATTGGACAAACTCGTCGAAGCGGGCGCGATCATCGAAGCGGGCGACGACTGGATTTCCATCGACATGCAGCAGCGTCCCAAAGCCGTGGACATCCGCACCGTCGTCCACCCCGGCTTCCCGACTGACATGCAGGCGCAGTTTATGGCGATGAACGCCGTTGCCGAAGGCGACAGCCGCGTCGTCGAAACCATCTTTGAAAACCGCTTCATGCACGTTCCCGAACTCAACCGCATGGGCGCGAACATCACCACCGAAGGCAACACCGCCTTCGTCAAAGGCGTGGAAAAACTCTCCGGCGCCGTCGTGATGGCGACCGACCTGCGCGCCTCCGCCAGCCTCGTCATGGCAGGCTTGGTCGCCGGTGGCGAAACCATCGTCGAACGCATCTACCACCTCGACCGCGGCTACGAACACATCGAGAAAAAACTCGGCAAAGTCGGCGCGAAAATCGAGCGTGTACGCGGTTAAGAGCCTTGTGTGAAAAAGGTCGTCTGAAACGCCCCATCCCGATTTCAGACGACCCCGAGCCTCCATTTCAGACCCAAACCGACCACCATGAGGGGATCATCATGAACTTCAACAACCTGCTCAATCAAATCTTGGGAACCGTTCAAAAAAGCGGCAAATCCGTTTCCGACAGCCCGCTCAATTCTTTTGGCGGCGGCGCTTTAGTCGGCGGACTGGCGTCCATGCTGATGAAGAAAAAAACCGCCAAATCGCTGGTCAAAGTCGGCTCCGTGGCGGCTTTGGGTTATCTGGCGTATCAGGGTTATCAAAACTGGCAGAAAAACAAGCAGCAGGAAGCCGTGCCGCAAGGCGCGTTCGAGCCTGCCGGACTGCTCGCCGAAACACACAGCCGCGTGATTTTGCGCACCATGATTGCCGCCGCGGCTTCGGACGGTCTGATTGACGACGCGGAAAAACAAGTCATCGCCCGTGAAAGCGGCGACGACCCCGAAACCGCCGCATGGCTTGCCGCCGAATACGCCAATCCGGCAACGGTAGAAGAACTCGCCGCCGCCGTCGGCAACGATCAGGCATTGGCAGCGGAAACCTATCTGGCGGCACGATTGGTCTGCGCAGACTTGTCCCGCAAAGAAATCGTCTTCCTCAGCCGCCTGTCGCAAGCCTTGGGACTGGACGACAATCTGGTGGAAAGCTTGGAAAAACAGCTGGAATTGGCATAACGCTTTGTAAAACCGACCATCCGCAGCAAAACGGATGATCGGTTTTTTGGTTCAACCTTTGCCTGAACACCCGATTCAATGCCAAGGGGTCGTCTGAAAAGTTTCAGACGACCCCTTTTCAACATGACGGACAGGTTTGTCTTTTCCTCCACCCGATAGCAAAAGAATGGGAAGGAGCAGCTTTCGGATGCGCGGCATACAGTCCGCAAACCATGCTTCCCCGACAGACCAAAAGAAAACCGTTTACCCGATACGGCTGCGCCCGTTTTGAAATCGCCCTTTTTCCCGAAACCCGACCCAATCAAAAAAGGTCGTCTGAAACTTTTCAGACGACCTTTGCTTTGACTTCCGACAGCTTGGGGATTAAAACAGCCCGAGCTTATTTTTTAATCGCGGTACGCATATTGTCGGCGATGTGGGTCGCGCCGGCAGTCAGACCGGACATACCGATCAGCGATGCGGCGGCGAGTTTGATCAATTCTTTCATTTTGAGTCTCTTTCTTGTGTTTGTGTTGCGGATGTTATAGTGGATTAACTTTAAACCGGTACGGCGTTGCCTCGCCTTAGCTCAAAG
>CAUSOO010000007.1:0-54574 GCA_963533245.1 uncultured Neisseria sp. | reverse complement strand
ACTGCACCTTGTGAGTTGGAAGGGATGTGTCCAACTTTTGGGGTGCAGTTCAAAGTTTTCAGACGACCTTCCAATATCGCTGTTGCAAACAGATTACTTGGGCTGCCAAGAATCTTTCAGCGTAACCGTGCGGTTGAACACGGGCTGCTCGGGGCTGTGGTCTTTGCGGTCGGTCACGAAATAGCCCAGACGCTCAAACTGCCAACGGCTTTCGGCGGGCAGGTTTTTGGCTGCGGGTTCGGCGTAGGCGGTGATTTCTTTGACGGACTCGGGGTTGAGGAAATCGGTAAACGGCAGGTATTCGCCGTCTTCGCCGCGCACGGCATCGGGACGCTCGACGGTAAAGAGGCGGTCGTACAGGCGGACTTTGATTTCGGCGGCGTGTTCGGCGGAAACCCAGTGAATCACGCCTTTGACTTTTCTGCCTTCTGGATTTTTGCCCAAGGTGTCGTGGTCGATGCTGCATTTGAGTTCGACAACGTTGCCCACTGCGTCTTTCACGACTTCGTCGCACTTGATCACATAGCCGTGACGCAGGCGTACTTCGCCGCCCGGGGTCAGGCGTTTGAAGCCTTTGGGCGGATTTTCGGCAAAGTCGTCTGCCTCGATGTAGATGGTTTGGGACGCAGGGATTTCACGCTCGCCCATTTCTTCGTGATTGGGATGGAACGCGGCACGGCGGCTTTGGGTTTTGCCGGCTTCAAAGTTAGTCAGGGTGACTTTGAGCGGGTTCAAGACTGCCATCAGGCGCGGGGCGGAGTTTTCCAGCTCTTCACGAATCGCGCCTTCCAACACGCTCATATCGACGATGTTTTCAGATTTGGAAATACCGGCGCGTTTGGCAAACAGACGCAGGCCTTCGGGCGTGTAGCCGCGGCGGCGCATACCGGAAATGGTGGGCATACGCGGGTCGTCCCAGCCGGCAACGTGGCCGTCTGAAACCAGTTGGTTCAGCTTGCGTTTGGAGGTGATGGAATACAAAAGCTCCAAACGGGAAAACTCGTATTGGCGCGGGCGGGTGGCGTGCGGCGCGGGGATATTGTCCAACACCCAGTCGTACAGCGGGCGGTGGGCTTCAAATTCGAGCGTACACAAGGAATGCGTGATGCCTTCGATGGCATCGGAAATGCAATGCGTGTAGTCGTACATCGGGTAGATGCACCATTTGTCGCCGGTGTTGTGGTGATGGGCGCGGCGGATGCGGTAGATGACGGGATCGCGCATATTGATGTTGCCTGAAGCCATGTCGATTTTCAGGCGCAGGGTTTTGCTGCCATCGGGGAATTCGCCGTTTTTCATGCGCGTGAACAGGTCGAGGTTTTCTTCGACGCTGCGGTCGCGGTAAGGGCTGTTTTTGCCCGCTTCGGTCAGCGTGCCGCGGTATTCGCGCATTTCTTCGGGCGTCAAATCATCGACATACGCTTTGCCGTCTTTGATTAAACCGACGGCGTAGTCGTAAAGCTGGTCGAAGTAGTTGGAAGCGAAACGCGGCTCGCCCGCCCAATGAAAGCCGAGCCACTCGACGTCTTCTTTGATGGCGTTGACGTATTCGTCGTTTTCTTTTTCGGGGTTGGTATCATCGAAACGCAGGTTGCACAAGCCGTCGTAAATATATGCCAAACCGAAGTTCAGGCAGATGGATTTGGCGTGGCCGATGTGCAGGTAGCCGTTGGGTTCGGGCGGGAAACGGGTTTGGATGGCTTCGTGTTTGCCGCTTTTGAGGTCTTCTTCGATGATGGTGCGGATGAAATGGTTGTCCGCGAATTGGTCTTTATTGAGCATAGTCGGGAGCTATCTGAAAATATGATGTCGTGCCGATTTTACCTGAAAACAGGACGGCTTTACAGTCAATACGGGGCACAGAGGTCGTCTGAAAACCGTTTCAGACGACCTCTGTATGGACAATTACGAATCGGATGAAAGGTTGGAATGGTCGGAAGTATTGTCTTCCGGACGTTTGGATACGGTTGATGAATCGATAAAAGCAACCAGCAGGTTAATCAACAGAACGATACCCAAAATGACCAAAAGTGCGGTTGGGTAAAAAATCCAAAGCAAACCGGCATTGCCGATAAAAGACCAGCTCATAGACGCCCAAAATGCTTGAAGCGAGGATTTTTCCAAAGAGAGCAGCTTGGTGCGGGCTGCGGTGGCAATAATGGAAGCAATCAGCGAGATGCCATAGAATAAAGGCAACACAAACCATAAATCACCTGAACCGTGCCGAATGTAAGCGAGCTCATCGAGCACCTCTATCATATACCAAACCCAAACGATGGCTGTCGCCCACAAGCCGCCCGCCAACGTGGCGGGACGCAAACGCCGGTAAAACAGGGCATAAACCAGATTCGCCGAGACAAGCATCAACATACCGGCAATCAATGTGCTGTCAAAACCTTCAGGACCTACCTGATCGAACCATATCGAAGTCGTGATGATAATGACGATACTGCCTGCTAATGAAAGGCCGGCAAATTTTTTTTCGCTAATACTGGGGAAATTCATCTTTACGACTTTTCAAAACTGTTCTTCTGAATCAAAGAACATTCATATACGGATGATTGGTTTTCAGACGACCTATCCGTCAAATAGCAGACCTCTGTATAGACAATTACGAATCGGATGAAAGATTGGAATGGTCGGAAGCATTGTCTTCCGGACGTTTAAATGCGGTTGATGAATCGATAAAATCAACCAGCCGGTTAATCAACAGAACAATACCCAAAATAACCAAAATTGCGATTGGGTAAAAAATCCAAAGCAAACCGGTAGTGCCGATAAAAGACCAGCGCATGGACGCCCAAAATGCTTGAAGCGAGGATTTTTCCAAAGAGAGCAGCTTGGGGCGGGCTGCGGTAGCGATAATGGAAGCAATCAGCGAACCAACATAAAATACAGGCAACCCTAGCCACAAAAAAGCTGATCCGTGATGATCGTAATTGGGGGAGTAAGGGTCATTATGACTGTCAGCACTGTCTACCGCCATCATAAACAACAACCAAAGTATGGTTGTTATCCACACGCTGCCCGCCACAGTAGCAGGTCGCAAACGATGGGAAAACAGGACATAAACCAGATTCGCCGAACAAAGCATCAACATACCGGCAATCAATGTAAGCTCGAAGCGATCGGGTATTGCCTGACTGAACCATATCGAAGTCGTGATGATAATAATGATACTGCCAGCCAATGAAAGGCCGGAAAATGTTCTTTCGCTGATACGGGGGAAATTCATCTTGATATCTTTTCAAAACTGTTCTTCTGAATCCAAGAACATTCATATACGGATGATTGTTTTCAGACGACCTGCACATTCAATAGCAGCCATCTGAAAACGCTTCCCCATTGTACCCGAATTTCATTAACCTTTTGTAACCCCCGAAATCAAAGCGGCACAGGCTCGGCAACCAGCCATTCTACGCCCGCATCACCCAAAACCTTCTGCATGGCGGCTTCCGGTACGCGGTCGGTAAATACTTTGTCAAACGAGCCGATGTCGCCCAGCCTGACCAAGGCATTGCTGTTGAATTTGCTGTGGTCCACGCCCAAATACCTGACCCGCGCATTGGTCATCATCGCCTGCATTACGCTGACTTCTTTATAGTCGTAGTCCAAAAGCGAGCCGTCGCTTTCCACGCCGTGCGTACTCATTACAGCATAATCGACTTTAAACTGATTGATAAAATCGACCGTCGCCACGCCCGTAATCCCGCCGTCCAAGGGGCGCACGACGCCGGAAGTGATGATGACGGTGTAGTCGGTGCGCGCGGACGTGATGGAGGCGACGTAAATATTGTTGGTGATAATCCGCAGGTTTTTACGCTGCTTGACCAACTCGGCGGCAACGGCTTCCATCGTCGTGCCTATACTGATAAACAGCGACGAATTGTCGGGAATGTGGGCGGCAATCAGGCGGGCGATGGCGTTTTTTTCATTTTGGCAGTGTTTTCGCTTGCCTTGCGCCACGCCGCCGGAAATATCGCCGACCGACGCTCCGCCGTGGTAACGCTTCAACTGCCGCGTTTCGCTCAATTCCTGTATGTCGCGGCGTATGGTCTGCGGGGTCACGTCCAAGGCTTCCGCAAGCTGCTCGACCGTCATGAAATGCTGCTCGCGCACCAGGGCGAGGATGTGTTCGTGTCTTTGTATTTTCGGTTTCATCTGGATTCGTTTCAATTCGTTCCGGTTCGTTTGAATTCAGATTGTACGCCTTTTGCCCAAAATCGGAAAAGGCTGCCGCCGATTCAGCTTTACCCAAAACCAAAGGTCGTCTGAAAACCTGAATCCCCGGTTTTCAGACGACCTTTTTGCTGTGTCCGTGTTATTCCGCTTCGTATTTGCGTTCCAAACGCTCCACGCACGCGCTTAAGTGTTTGCGCATGACTTTGACGACGCGGTTGCGTTTGCCGTTAGTCAGCAGGTCGAGGATTTCGCGGTGTTCGGAATGGGTGTGGGTGTTGATGGTGCGTTTTTCATGACGTTGCGCATCGAAGACGGCGACGATGAGCGAAGAGCGGGCGCACAGGGTGTTCATGATGTCGAACAAGACGTTGTTGTCGATCAGACGCGCCAGTTCGACGTGGAAGGCGTTGGACAGGCGGTTCCAACCCACGCGGTCGCCGCTGTCGGACGCCTGTTCTTCACGCTCGATCATGGCGTAGAGCGGCTGGAGGCGGGTTTCCAAATCGGGCATATCGGAAAGAAGGTTCAAAATCATGCTTTCCATTTCGATACGCGCGTTGAACACGTCCTGCATTTCCTTCAAATCGGGAACATGGACGAACGCGCCGCGATTGGGTTGCAAATCGACGATTTTGTCGTGTGCCAACAAGGACAGCGCGCCACGCACGGTATTGCGCGAGCAAACCATCTGGCGGCACAGCTCGGATTCGGTCAGTTTTTTGCCGGGCAGCAAGACATGGTCGGTGATGCCGTCCAAAATCAGGGCGTAAACGCGGAACAGCTCCGAATCATGCCTGCCTGCGGGCATCATGGAAGAAGGGGTAGGCGCATGGAGGGTATCGTTATCGGTATTCATTATTTAAGCTCTCCTCATAGTCTGGCGTGTCATATCGTTTGAAATAACAGAAATTTTTCAGCGGCGGCAACCCGCCACTTATCGCTTTTTGCTTGATTCCATTTCGATATAGCACAAAATCTGATTAAGATATAATTAAAAATTGTTGACAATCTCTAGTGAAGCTTGCACAATATCCTCACAAGGCCAAGTTATGAAGGCTGATAGAGAGAGAATCCACAATAAGCAAGCAGATATATTCATAGTGTAGCGTGAATATATCTGCTTTTTTGTCGGGCGGGCTTTATTCACGCTTTAACAATATTCCGCCTATAAACGCTTTTCAGACGACCCCTGCAAGGATACGGGGGTCGTCTGAAAAATTACTCCGCTTCGACGGTTTCAAAACTGTGGGTGATTTTCGCTGCCTTGCCCAGCATAATCGAGGCGGAACAATATTTCTCGGCGGACATCTGCACGGCGCGCTCGATGGCGGATTCGGTCAAATTGTGTCCGATGACTTTAAAATGGATGTGGATTTCGGTGAACACGCGCGGGGCATCGTCGGCGCGCTTCGCGGTAACCGTCGCTTGGCAGTCCACCACCTTTTGACGCTGTTTCTCGGCAATCATTACAACATCGATGCTGGAACAACCCGCCACACCCAAAAGCAGCATTTCCATCGGGCTGGGACCGCGTTTCGCCTGCCCTTCCGCTGCCGCGCCTTCCATGACGACGCTGTGTCCGTTTTCGGTCGTGCCGACAAAGCACATTCCGTCTATCCATTTTGATGTAACTTGCATGATTTCTCTTCCGCGAAGTTGAAGTTGGTTTGCCCAATATTGTAAACAAATTTGACTGATAAATATAGCAAGAGGTCGTCTGAAATTTCCGTTTCAGACGACCTTATTCAATCCCGATAAGCCCAATGATTGACCGGACCGTGTCCCGCGCCGATGTTCAAAGGATTGCGAATCGCCTCGGTAATGTATTTTTTGGCGGTTTGCACGGCTTCGAGCGTCTCGAAACCTTTTGCCAGCTCGGCGGCGATACAGGCGGAGAACGTGCAGCCCGTACCGTGCGTATGCGCCGTCGGGAAGCGGCGGTCGGCAAATTCAAACACGTCATCCGGCGTAAACAGCCAGTCGGTGCAGTATTCGCTGTGGCTGTCGCCCAAATGCCCGCCTTTAATCACCACGTTTTTCACGCCGCAATCTTGCAGGATTTTGGCGGCGCGTTCCGCATCTTGGCGGTTTTCAATGCGCACGCCCGTCAAGGCTTCCGCTTCGGGCAGGTTCGGCGTCAGAATGTCCGTGTCGGGCAACAGCAGGCGTTTCATCGCTTCGACGGCGGAATCCTGCAACAGCGGCGCACCGCCTTTGGCAATCATCACCGGATCGAGGACGCGCTTGCCGAAACGACATTTTTTCAGATTTTCAGCAACGCATTCAATCACTTGAGCCGTACCCAGCATCCCGATTTTATAGGCACGGATTTCAAAATCGGCGCGGACGGCTTCGATTTGCGCGGTAATGATGTCGGTCGGAACCAGATGCACCGCCGATACGCCGAGCGTATTTTGCGCGGTCACGGCGGTCAGCACGCTGGTGCCGAACACGCCGCGCATCTGAAACGTCTTCAAATCCGCCTGTATCCCCGCCCCGCCGCCGGAATCCGAGCCGGCGATGGTCAGCGTTTGGACGAATGTTTCTTCCATTTGGCTTCTCCTATTGTTTGGTTTGATGAAACGGTTCGGATAGCGGTTTGAAGTTCTTTTCGTTTGTTTGGACCTGTCAGCCCAATTTTTTTAATTCTCGGCTCAAAATGCCGTGTATTTCCAGCGCCGTTTCATAGCGGTCTTCTTTGGCAGGAACCGGCTCCAGAAAATGCAGCTCCACCTTGCTGGAATGCTGGCTGATGATCATGCAGATGGATTGCCACAGGCTGGTATCGCCCACATAAGCCGCCTGAAGGTTCGGACTGGTGCCGTCGGGATTGGGGTAGCGGCAAAGCATGGGGATAATGGGAACGCCTGCATCGTAGGCGGTTTGGAAAAAGCTGGGCTTGAACGGGAGGATTTCATAACCTTCCGTACTCGTCCCTTCCGGGAAAATGGTTACGGTATCGCCGTTTTTAAGGGCTTCGGTTACCGTGGCGATTTTAGCGGTATTGCCTTTGGTGCCTTTATTGCGTGAAACGTAAACGGTCTGTGCCTGCGTGGCGAGATAGCCGACTACCGGCCATTTGGCGACATCGTCTTTCGCCACGAAGCGTCCTGGGAATGCGCCGTTGACCGCCATGATGTCCAACCAAGAGATATGGTTGCTGATTAACAACTGCGCCTGCCCTTCCTGAGGCAGCGTGCCGAAGGTTTCCAGCTTCATGCCACATGAAGCGAGGACGCGCAGCGACCAGATTTGGATGGCGCGCAGTTTGCGCCGTTTGCTGTAAAAGGGAAACAGGAAGAACATTTCCGCCATACCGTAAAGCAGGCAGATACCGATGCAGAGCAGGCGAAAGGTAAAACGTAGTTTGGCAATCATAAGGTTGTGGTGTGTGCAATCTTGGTATAGGGTGAAACCGCTAAAAATCGGTTATTTGCTGATTTCACAATAGTTGAGGTCGTCTGAAAAGGTTTTCAGACGACCTTTTGGTCTTTATGGTTTAGGGGCGAAACGTTGGAGGTAACGGTCTGCCAGGCGGGTAATGTCCATCATGATGAGCACGTCGGCGCAGTTGAACGCTTCATCGACGCAAGGCTCGCCGCAGAACCATGCGCCCGCATTGAGGTAGCCTTTAATCAGCGGCGGGACATCAGGTTTGTCCGACGGGGTAATTTCGTCCCACTTGAGCGGATTGAGCGGCTTGACGCACCATTTTTCAGGCGCGAGGTATTTGGATTTCAGGGCATGATACAGACCCGCCGCATCGCTGCCGCCGTCGTGCATATCGATGCTGCCGCAGCCTATCATGAAGCGCAGGTTTTCGTCTTTCATGAATTTGACCAAACCCGACCACAAAAGCATGACCAAACCGCCGTTGCGGTAGTCGGGATGGGTGCAGGCGCGGCCGAGTTCGACGGTTTGCGGCAAGATGTCTTTCAAAGGGGACAAGTCAAATTCGTGTTCGCTATACCAGCCACCGACTTTTTTGGCGGTTTCTTCGGTAATCAGGCGGTAGCAGCCGATGACTTCTCCGGTTGCGTCGTCAAAAGCCAAAAGGTGGTGGCAATGTTCGTCGTAAGGATCGACATCGCGACCGTCGTCGCTTTCGATTTCCGCCCCCAGTTCTTGGGCGAATACCTGATAACGCAAGCGTTGTGCTGCTTCAATTTCCGCCTGCGTTTCCGCAAGGCGCACGCTCAGACCGATTTTGGGGCCGGTTTGGTTGAAACGGCTTTGGGACATGAATTTTCCTGTCTTGTACATTGGATAATCGATTTGCGATTATAGCGGATATGGGGCGGAATTTATATTGAGTTCGGACAAGTGAAGCAAATTAGGGATAAAATGACTATGCAAAAAGAATTTTTTACAACAGAATGGGGACAACAGTTTTCAGACGACCCCTCCCCTGTTTTGAAAACATCCTGCATCCCCTTTCCCCAATACATACAAACCCTTCATTAAAATCCCACCGCATGATTAAAGAAAGGCAAAGTGTGTATCAACCAAGCGGTTACCTGAAAAACGTTTTATGTTTTTCGGGTAGCCTCTTGCCAAATTGCCTATTCCTTTCTTATTATTCCGCCCTTCATTTTAATGACAGGAAAACGCATTATGCCCTCCAAAATCTCCATAGGCCGTGCAGCCCTCCTTGCCGGTCTCGTTTGCCTCACTGTCGGCTGTGCCAGCTTGGACAAACGTATGAAACGTTTCGTCGGCAAACCTATCGATGCCGTTATCAAATCCTATGGCGTCAAACCCACAGAAGGTGGAGTCAAATCGGAAAACGACCGCTATGCCTACCTCTGGCGCTATACCTACTACTCCTACGCTGGACGTGAATACGAAGGCAGCAGCCAATACGGACCCATCATTACCAACTACTATAGCAACGTCTGCTACGGACAAGACCAAGACCGCATTTTCTACACTGACGATCAAGGCATCATCGTAGATTATTATTGGCAAAACAGCGATAAATGGCGCGTAAATTGCAGTACTCACCAAATCGGCCGGTATTTCCGAAGATCCCTGTAATCAAACACATCCCTCAAACTACGTTAGCGCGTTTAATATGAAGGAAACAGTTAGCCGCAACGAAACCCAATCCAATTAAACAGTTGGAAAATATAGTGGATTAACTTTAAATCAGGACAAGGCGACGAAGCCGCAGACAGTACAGATAGTACGGAACCGATTCACTTGGTGCTTCAGCACCTTAGAGAATCGTTCTCTTTGAGCTAAGGCGAGGCAACGCCGTACCGGTTTAAAGTTAATCCACTATAAGAATGGGACAAGACGGCAAACTTTAAACAGACGGATAATAAAACCGCCCGAATGTTCTGACAAACAGGACATTCAGGCGGTTTGTTTTCGTTTCTTAAATCAAAAATCAGCTTAGAATTTCCATTCCAGCGATACTGCATAGTTGCGGCCGGGGGCGTGATAACGGTCTAAACCTCTTCCATCTTTTTCTACTGCGTTGGTAGTACTATAACTATACAGGCCGCGCAAGGCATCCCAAGTGGTGTATTTGCGGTTGAACACATTATACACGCCTGCACGCAGGGTCAGGTTTTTCGCGGGTTTGTAGAAGCCGTACATATCGAAGACGAAGGCGGATTTGTTCAGCCAGGGATAGTCTTGGACTTTTTTAACGAACTTGCCACCCTCTTTATCGTAAACCGTATGTTGCGCATCTTTGGCTTTTTTTGCACCCAAATAGGTCAGGCGGGAGAATACGCCCCATTTGTCGCTCGGGCTTTCGTAATCAACGCCGAGGATAGCTTTGAGCGGCTGGGTAGATAAGAGGCTGTTGTCGCCCGATAGTTTGCTTTTAGCGTAACCCAAAGAACCGAAGAGTTTCCAACCGTCAGGAATGGCGGAGACAACGTTGTGCGCGTTCAGACGGCCTATAAACTCAATGCCGCGGATACGGGCTTTATCAATGTTCTGCATCTGCCAAAATAACTGGGATTTCAATGGAGTACACCCTGTATAGTATTGCGCATAGTCGTCACAGTCAGGATCTTCAACTGTTTTTGAAAATTGCTCTTCTGATAAAAAATTTCGGTAATTGCTTTGATATAAACTTAAATCAAGTGACCCTTTTTCATTACGTCCTTGCAAAGAAATTGTGTGAGTAGTACTGCGTTCTGCTTTTAAAGTTGGATTAGGTATCCATGTTCCAGCACCATGATCAAAAGAGAAATATACTTCTGAGGCACTTGGTACGCGATATCCAGAAGCAAGATCATACCCTACTCTCCAAGTTTGATTTAGTTGTGCTCCTAAACCTAAAAATCCACTCCATCCTTTATAAGTACTTGGTTCAGGTTTTTCTTTGACACAATTATTGCACTCGGCATTCAAATCCTGCGGTTTCATTTTAGTATGATCATAGCGTATGCCAAAACGACCTGAGAAGGTATTATTCCATTGAATTTGATCTGATAAAGATAAACCATAATTTATTGTTTTTACAGGGTATTGTATTGTTTTTTTACTACGATAAACCTTACCTTTCCAATAAATATCATCAAGGCTTAAACTGTCAAAATCTCTACTACTTCCAAATATTTTGAAAGACAATCTATGCTGCCCTACCAGCTTAAATGGCTGACTATCTAGACGTAAAGATATGCGTTTAAAACGAGTATTCATACTACGATTATAAATTTCATCAAGATCTTTCTGATTCCAGAAATAAGTGTAGGGATCTTGAGTACGATCTTCCGGAAACGATCCCTTATAGTTTACCGATGCGACTTTAGTTTTCTGATAGTCAAAATCAGCTTTGACAAGCGAAATGGCGTAGGAATCAGGTGTCCATTCGTAGAACACGTTGGCGTTGTGGCGTTTGGTAAAGTCATCAGCCTCGCGCCAGTTGTAGCGGCTCAGATTGTAGGATTCTTCAACCGTGTAATTGTGCCCTTGCTGGCCGTTGATAGACGTGCCGACACGGTGGTTGTCGCCGATGCGGTAGCCGAATTTGGCCAAGAAGCTGTGGTATTTGTGTTTGGACGGGTCGGGAATGCCGCGGGCGGAACCGCGGATATTCGCGCCGCTGCCCGCACCTTCCACCGCATAGCCGCGGTTGCCCGTGCTTTCGGTTTCATGGCCGCGACGTTGCGAATACAGCAGGGCTGCATCGGTGCTGCCGTTGTCCATGCCGAAGCCGACGGTGTTCGTCCATTCGCGGTTGCGGCTGCTGTAACCGTTTTTCATCATTGCGCCGAACTGCCTGTCGTCCAACAGTAAATCGCGCCCTTGCAGGGTTTGGTAATTCACACCGCCGCCCAATGCGCCGCTGCCGGTATTGAAAGAGTCCGCCCCCTTCACAATGTCGATGTTGCGTACCAACTCAGGGTCGATGGACAGGCGCGAACTGTTGAAATTGCCGTAGCGTGCATACAGTGAGTTTTCTTCCGAATCGGGCAGGCTTACGCCGTCGATGCTGACGCCGACACGGTTACCTTCCACACCGCGAACGGCAAAGCCTTTTTGATGGCGGCCGCTGTCGCTCAGGCCGACATCGGTGGAATAGCGCACCAAGTCTTTGTTGTCGCGTATCATTTCCTGTTGAATGCGGCCGAGGTTGACCCGTTCCACGGCGGCGGGCGCGTTGCGATGCCCTTTTACCGTTACCTGTTTCAGTTCGGCTTGCATGGGCTCGGCAGCCGTTGATTGCGCAGCATTATCCGCTGCAAATGCGGGATTGCCGAAAATACTGCCGACAAGGGCGGCAATAGGGAGTATGTGTGATGATTTCATGGTTCAAAACCTCAGAAACAATAAAATTGACCAATATTCAGCTTAATTCAACAATGAAAATTTTTGATAATCATTTATATTTCCATTGAAAGCAATGACGAATATAAATCCCTGTAACGGATGGCCAATAAATTTTTAAATACGGAAACGGAAACCGGATAAAAGCGGCCTTCCTTGCCCATACCATATGTAAGGGGTTGATATTTCAGACTTCAACTGTTTTCCGGCGCAAAATATTGCGCCGGAAAACATATCGCTGGTCTATCAATAATCTGCATTTAGTGGCGGTGCGGAACAAAGCCTTTCGGTGCTTCAGCGCCTTCAGGCAAACCGAAGGTTTCGCGCAGAACGACTTTGTAGAACGCAAACGCATCTTTTGCACCTTGAATTGCCTCGGCTTCGGCTTCGGGGCTTAAGTCCAAAGCATTCAAATGTTCGACAAAGGCACGCCAATGTTTGCCGCGTCCGTTCGGATGGGGAGCGAGGTGGCGCGCACCGTGTTCGCCGTTGTAATCCAGCTTTTGCGCGTGTTTAAACAAAAATGCAGCGCCCAAATTGGAACCTTCGGCGCAATACAGCCAGCCGATGGCTTTGTTGCCGGTTTCATGCGGCAGCGGTTTGCCGTATTCGTAAGGCTTGTCGCCCAAATCCGCCAAGTCTTGCGTTACCGCATCGTAACGCGCCATGTATTCCAGCTCGGGAATGGCTTTGTTCAATTCGGGGTCTTTATAGATATGATCGACCGCTTTGTGGAACACGGATTGCAGTTTCAAGAATTTGATGTAGTTCTCTTTGTTGGTAAACGGCTCGACAGACATAACCAAATTGTCCACGCTGTCGTGAATGGTGGCGGTTTGCTCTTTCAGCCGCTTGGCAAAGGTCAGCTCTTGTGTTTCGCTCATGTGAATATCCTTTGATGATCTACAAAATTTAATTGACGGTTTTGACAAAACCCGCACAGCAGGTTTTCAGACGACCTCAAATGAAGGCTGCCCGAATCAATAAAAAATAAGTGATGGAAAATCTGTGTTTGGGAATGGAAATTTATGATTTTTAAGATATTTAGGTACTGAGTCGTTTACGAATGAACAAATGAAATCTGTCATATTACAAAACAATTTAGGAATATATATCATTTCTATTACATCATCAAGAATTTAACTTGCTATTATTTACACAAACCTGTTGTTTCCGCATATTTGCAACAAATATGGCAAGGGGTCGTCTGAAAGCGTTTCAGACGACCCCGAATTGATTGCAAATAATACTATTCACATAGTCATAATTTATTTTCCAGACACTGTCTCCCCCATATGTAAGCAATTTGGGCTATCCCTATGTTTTCCTTTATAATACCTGCCTCTTTGACCTCTTCCCTCCTCCATGAAACCGATTCCTAGCTATACGCGCTGGTGGCGTTATAAATCCTACCTGCCCGACGCATCGCTGCCGGCGCATACGGTGGATTGCCCGGACTGCGGCAACCGCATGGATATTCCGCGCCTGCGGCAGGGGCAGGAAGCGCATTGTCCGGTGTGCAATCATGAAGTGGTTGAGGTGGAAAACAATCCTTATGTTGCGCCGCTGGCTTACGCGACGACTTCGCTGATTTTGATGGCGTTTGCGTACAGCATGGTTTATATCCGCGTGGAACTCTTCGGCGTAACATCCGTCCTGTCGCTGCCTGAAATGATGCGGCTTTTGATTTATCAGGATTACGGCTTTCTGGCGGAAGTGATGTTCGTCCTCACGTTCGGCGCGCCGGTATTGTTTTTGCTGCTCTGTTTGTACGTTTATACCGCGTTGGTGCGCGAGCGGGCGTATCCTGCGCTGCGGTTTGCGACGCGGGTTTTGGTCAGGCTGCGCCATGCGATTATGGTGGATGTGTTTTTTATTTCCACTTTGGTGGCGTATATCAAGCTCTCGTCTGTGGCGGAGGTTGAATTCGGCTCGGCATTTTATTTGATGTTTGCGCTGTCGGTCATGCTGATTCGGACTTCGGTCTCGATTCCTCAGCATTGGGTTTATTATAAAATCCACAGGCTGACGGGCGGGGATGCGGTACAAGCGGCATCTGAAGACAAAATTTGTTGCAGCCGCTGCCTGTATTTCCGCGATAAAGACGAGCAGCCTTGCGAGGTTTGCGGTGCGGATTTGTACCGCCGCCGCCCGAAAAGCCTGGGCATTTCGCTGGCGTTTTTGATTGCGGCGTTTATCCTGTATTTCCCCGCGAATATTCTGCCGATTATGATTTCGTCGAACCCTACCGCGCTGGAGGTCAATACGATTTTCAACGGCATTGTGTATATGTGGAACGACGGCGACAGGCTGATTGCGGTGATTATTTTCAGCGCGAGTATTTTGGTGCCGGTATTGAAGATTATCGCGATGGCGGTTTTGATTGCGTCCGCTTATTTCAAACCACCGATGAGCGCGCCGAAAATGTCGGTGCTTTACCGGATTACCGAATCCATCGGCCGCTGGTCGATGATTGATATTTTTGTGATTATTATTTTGATGAGTTCGTTCCACACCAACATGGCACGCGTCGTCCCCGGCGGGGCGGCGGTTTATTTCTGCCTGGTTGTGGTATTGACCATGCTGTCTGCCTATTATTTCGACCCCCGCCTGATTTGGGACAGGCAGCAGCAGCTTTCAGACGACCCCGATTCCGACGATAACCAGAAACAATGAAAAAACACGATTCTTCTCAAACACATCGCGCACCCGCGCGTGTCAAAAAAACCAATGTCTTCACGTCTATCGTGTGGCTGATTCCGCTGATTGCGCTGATTGCGGGCGGCTGGCTGCTGGTAAAGGACATCCGCAACCGAGGTCCGGTCGTCACGCTTTTGATGGACAGCGCGGAAGGCATTGAAGTCAACAACACGGTGATTAAAGTGTTGAACGTCGATGTCGGACACGTTACCCGCATCAAGCTGCGCGACGACCAAAAAGGCGTGGAAGTCACTGCCCAACTCAATGCTGATGCGAAAGACCTCATCCGCAGCGATACGCAGTTTTGGGTGGTCAAGCCGCGTATCGACCAAAGCGGCGTAACCGGTTTGAGCACACTCCTGTCCGGTTCGTATATCGCGTTTACGCCGGGCAAAAGCAATGAAACGAAGGACGTATTTGAAGTGCAGGACATCCCGCCGATTGCCGCCATCGGGCAAAGCGGCCTGCGCCTGAAGCTGGTCGGTCAAAACGACAAAATCCTCAACGTCAGCAGCCCCGTGCTTTATGAAAACTTTATGGTCGGACAGGTAGAAAGCGCGCATTTCGAGCCTGCCGACCAAACCGTGCATTACACCATCTTCATCCAAAGTCCGAACGACAAACTGATTAATTCGGAAAGCCGCTTCTGGCTGGAGAGCGGCATCAATATCGAAACCACAGGCAGCGGCGTGAAACTCAATTCCGCTCCTCTGCCCGCGTTGCTTTCCGGCGCAATTTCGTTTGATTCGCCAAAAACCAAAAACAGCAAAAATGTGAAAAGTGAAGACAGTTTCACGCTTTACGACAGCCGCAGCGAAGTGGCAAATCTGCCCGATGACCGTTCGTTGTATTACACCGCGTTTTTCAAACAGTCCGTGCGCGGTCTGACCGCCGGTTCGCCCGTCGAATATAAAGGACTGAATGTCGGCGTGGTTTCCGATGTTCCCTATTTCGACCGAAACGACAGCCTGCATCTGTTTGAAAACGGCTGGATTCCCGTGCGCATCCGCATCGAGCCGTCGCGCATGGAAATCAATGCCGACGAACAAAGCAAAGAACATTGGAAACAACAATTCCAGGCCGCTTTGGGCAAAGGTCTGACCGCCACCATCTCCAGCAACAACTTGATTACCGGCAGCAAAATGGTCGAACTGACCGACCAGCCCTCGTCTTCGCCCAAGCTGCGACCGCACACCGTTTACGCAGGCGATACCGTCATTGCCACACAAGGCGGCGGTTTGGATGATTTGCAGGCAAAAGTGGCGGATTTGTTAGAGAAATTCAACAATCTGCCGTTGGATAAAACCGTTGCCGGGTTGAACGGCTCGCTTGCCGAACTCAAATCCACCCTCAAATCTGCCAATGCCGCCCTAAGCTCCATCGACAAACTGGTCGGCAAACCACAAACGCAAAACATTCCGAACGAGCTGAACCAAACCTTGAAAGAATTGCGCCAGACCCTGCAAGGCGTATCGCCGCAATCACCCATCTACGGCGACGTGCAAAATACCCTGCAAAGTTTGGACAAAACCCTCAGAGACGTACAGCCCGTCATTAATACTTTGAAAGAAAAACCCAATGCGCTGATTTTCAACAGCAGCAGCAAAGACCCCATCCCGAAAGGAAGCCGATAATGCGCCTCTTCCCGATTGCCGCCGCCCTGACGCTTGCCGCCTGCGGCACCGCGCAAAGCCCGCAATATTTTGTCCTGCCCGACAGCCAATACATCCGGCCGGCGGCGCAAGGCAGTGAAATCGCGGTCAAAGTCAACCTTGCCGAACCGCTTGCCAACGGGGGCCTCGTTTACCAAACCGACGCGTATCACGTGAATCTGGCGAAGAACCACCTTTGGGCGGCGCCGCTTGACGGCGCGTTGGCGGCGAACTTCAGCAACAAACTCAACCGCCTCAACCCGCGCCATACTTTCGTTCCCGCCTCACGAAGCCAAAGCGGCCAAACCCTGAAAATCTATATCGAAGCCTTCCAAGGCAGCTATCAGGGTCAGACTACCGTCAGCGGCTACGCCCTGTGGCCGGACGGACGCAACAAACCGTTTGACGTTACCACCCCGCAACAAGGCGACGGCTATACCGCCATGTTGGAATCTTTGGAAAACGGTTTGAACGAAGCGGCAAAAAGCATCGCCTATTGATGAGGTCGTCTGAAAACCCGCTGTGGGTTTCGCCAAAAACATTCATCGTGCAAAAGGAAAAGACATGCACAATATCACGCTCTACACCCATCCTTTTTCACGCGGCAGATACGTCGTATGGATGCTCAAAGAATGCGGCGCGGAATACACCGTCGTACCCGTCCAGTTCGGCACGCAGATGAAATCCGCCGAATATCTCGCCATCAATCCCCAAGGGCAAGTCCCCGCACTGAAATTCGGTGATGCCGTACTGACCGAATCGACCGCCATCATTACCTTTTTGGCAGAACAGTTCCCCGACAAACACCTCATCCCCGCCGCAGGTACGTTGGAGCGCGGCGAATACTACCGCTGGATGTGCATATTGATGCACCTCGAATACGCAGCCTTCAACAAACTGCACAACCTGCCCGTCGATACGCCCGAATGCCGCCGCCAAATCGGTTACGGCGATTTCGATACCGCATGGAACACATTGCGCGAACACTTGAAAAACCGCGACTACATCGTCGGCAACAGCTTTACCGCGATGGATTTGTACTGCTCCGCGCTGATTCTGCACTTAACGCAAAATTGGAAAGTGTTGCCCGCCGATGAAACCGACGTATTGCAACACTACGCCGCCAAACATCTCGCCCGCCCCGCTTTCGCCGAAACTACGGCATGGATGCTGGAAACCGCCGCCCAAATGCCGCCGGTGGCATAAATCAAGATTATTAGAACCGAAAGGTCGTCTGAAACCTACTGCGCGGGTTTCGCCAAAAACATTCACAACGCAAAAGGAAAAGACATGCAAGACATCACGCTCTACACCCATCCCTTTTCACGCGGCACATACGTCGTATGGATGTTGAAAGAATGCGGCGCGGAATACACCGTCGTCCCCATCCAATTCGGCGCACAGATTCAGTCCGCCGAATATCTCGCCATCAATCCACAAGCCCAAGTCCCCGCACTCGAATTCGGCGATACCGTATTGACCGAATCGCTCGCCATCATTACCTTTTTGGCGGAACAGTTCCCCGACAAACACCTCATCCCTGCCGCAGACACATTGGAACGTGGCGAATACTACCGCTGGATGTGCCTGTCGCTGCACCTCGAATACGCAGCCTTCAACAAATTGTACAACCTGCCTGTCGATACGCCCGAGCGCCGCCGCCAAATCGGTTACGGCGATTTTGATACCGCATGGAACACCTTGCGCGAACACTTGAAAAACCGCGACTACATTATCGGCAACAGCTTTACCGCGCTGGATCTGTACTATTCCGGGCTGATTCTGCTCTTAACGCAAAACTTTAAAGTATTGCCTGCCGATGAAACCGATGTATTGCAACGCTATGCCGCCAAACATCTCGCCCGTCCCGCCTTTGCCGAAACCATGGCATGGGCGCAGGAAACCGTTGCCCAAATGCCACCTGCGGAATAAATCAAGGCTATTAAAACAAAAAGGTCGTCTGAAAACCCTTTTCAATCGGGTTTTCAGACGACCTTTTATCAGACGATTGGAAAATCAGTATTTCACCGAATCATTGCCGCTGTTTTTTTGAATAAATTCAATTTTATAACCGTCAGGATCTTCCACAAAAGCAATAACGGTCGTGCCGTGCATCATCGGTCCTGCCTCGCGCACAACTTTGCCGCCTTTTTGTCTGACCCGTTCGCAAGCCTCATACGCATCATCCACTTCCACTGCGATATGACCGTAAGCGTTGCCGATATCGTAGCTTTCCGTATCCCAGTTGTGCGTCAATTCCAGTACGGTATTTTCAGCTTCATTACCATAACCGACAAACGCCAAAGTAAACCGTCCTTCGGGATAATCGTGGCGGCGCAGCAAAGACATACCTAAAACATTTTGATAGAAGTCCAAAGATTTTTCGAGGTTGCCAACGCGCAACATCGTATGGAGCAGTCGCATAATGTATTCCTTTTATATTGTTTTAAAAACAGATTTTATCATAGTTCGCCCTAAGCGCCGATTGTCTGCACGGAACGAAATAGCGACACATTTTATCCATAAGAAACAACTTTTTCATCCGTCAGGCAGCTATCCTCGTTTTTCAGACGACCTTGCTTTATAATTATGCTTTATGTGTTTTTCAGAACTATCATGAAGTTAAGACAAACAGCCGCTCTTTTATGGCTGTCCATCCTCTCTTTACCGGCATTTGCCATCGATTTCGGCCGCATCCCTCAAGACGAAATTTCCGTGTATGTTCAAGAATTGGACAGTGGAAACGTCTTGGTCGACCACCGTTCGAATGTGCCGGTCAACCCCGCATCGACCATGAAGCTGGTTACAGCGTTTGCCGCATTTAAAGCCTTGGGCGGCGATTACCGCTGGACAACCCAATTCAAAAGCGACGGCACGATTCAAGGCGACACCTTGCAAGGCGATATTTATTGGGTCGGCAGCGGAGACCCTGTTTTCGACCAAGAAGGCTTGGTCGGAATGCAGCAGCAATTGCGCGATAAAGGCATACGCAAAATCACCGGCGGCTTGGTACTCGACCGCCATTTATGGGGAGATATTCAAAATCCGAGCGATTTCGAATCCGATGTCGGCTCTCTATTTATGACGCCGCCCGACCCGCATATGCTGGCTTACAAAGTCGTATCGGTCAAACCGGAACGCAATGACATGGGCGGAGTGGATCTTGTGACCAACCCGCCCCTTCCCGATATTAAAATCGACAACAAAATCAACGTCACGCCATCAAACGCATCCTGCAAAGCCTTACAAAACCATATGCGCGTAAACTACAAAGGCGGCGTATTGCATGTTTCCGGCAAAGTTCCAGAATCGTGTTTGGGCAATGAAATGTACGTCAACATGTTGAACATGCGTGAATTTGTACAAAAGAGCTTTATCAACCAATGGCGTTATTCAGGCGGAGAAATTACCGACGGCATCAGGGCCGCATCCGTGCCGCCTCATGCCAAAACGCTGGCAGTACACCAATCCAAACCCATGTCTGCCATTTTGACGGACATGAACAAATATTCGAATAATCTGATTGCGCGCTCCGTATTCCTGAAATTGGGAGGCGAGCATTCCGGCAACTCCGCCTTGCAGCAAGCCTCTTCAGCCGTAAAACGTGAATTGGCTACCGCGGGTGTAGATACGGAAAACTTGGTCTTGGAAAACGGTTCGGGCCTATCCCGCCGTGAACGCGTCAGCGCCAATATGTTGGCGCAAATGCTGGAAAAAGCCTATTTCAGCCCGTTCAAACAAGACTTCATCGATACCTTACCCATTGCCGGCAAAGACGGCACGCTGAAATACCGCCTCAAACAGGCAGGCCCTGCCCTGCGCCTGAAAACAGGCACGCTCAAAGATGTACGCGCCCTCGCCGGATATTGGCTGGGAGACAAACCCATGATCGTGGTGGTGGTGATTAACAGTCCGAATGCAACCAACTATCTGAATGATTTGGATAAACTGGTTTCAAAAATCGTACAGCCCGGCGGTGACGCTTGGATTGATGCGAAAATGAAGTGCGCAGAACGAATGGAAGCTTAAAAAGCATCAAAACACTTCAGGCAGCCGGAGAAATGACTTTCCGGCTGCCTGAAGTGTTTTTCAGAGGTCGCAAATCCTACTGTTCCGTTTTATAGTGGATTAACTTTAAACCAGTACGGCGTTGCCTCGCCTTGTCGTACTATCTGTACTGTCTGCGGCTTCGTCGCCTTGTCCTGATTTAAATTTAATCCACTATACTGCATGAAACAGGTCACGAATCGGCTTTACCTTTATTTTTCTTGTCCGGGAAAATGAAGGAAGCGGCAATCCCGCAGGTCAGCACAATCAATACAACCAGCAAAGACGTATTGGGCGAAATGTCCCATCCGTGATGGAACATATGATTGCTCGCCGACAAGCCCAGTTTGGCAGCGATGAAGAACAGCAACACAACCACTGCCTTTTCCAAATGAACCAAATAGCCCTTCAACGCTTCCAATACGAAATAAAGCGTACGCAAGCCCAAAATGGCGAACATCATGGCACTGTAAACAATCAACGGTTCTTTAGATACGGCAATCACCGCAGGTACGCTGTCAAACGCGAACATCACGTCCGACAACTCAATCACTGCCAAACATAAAAACAGCGGCGTCGCGACCAACTGCCCTTTACGCATTTTCTGAGGATGGTTATTTTCAGGATGCTTGAAGTCTTCACCCGCCGGCTCAAGCCGCACCTCGGGATATTGCTCATGCGCTTTTTTCAACTCCCCGCCTTTTAAGAAAAAATGGCTGCCGTAAAGACGGGGAAACACAGGGAAAAAGCGATGGACTGCACGATATGCCAAATGTTCGGAATAATCGGCATCTTCTTCGCCCTCCTCTTCATCCCGACGCAGCATCATAACGGCGGTATAGCCGACAATGACGGCAAAAACCACTTCCACAATCGGCCCCAATGCCAACAGTCCGGCACCGATGGCGACAAAAATCATGCGGAAAATAATCGCGCCGATAATCCCCCAGTACAAAACGCGGTGGCGCAGGCCTTCAGGCACTTTAAACCAAGCAAAAACCGCCATCATTAAAAACAGATTATCTACGGACAATACTTTTTCCAAAGCATAGCCGGTAAAGAACAGGCTGGCGGCTTCACTGCCGTGATGAACCCATAAAAATGCGCCGAACAAAATCGATATCAATACCCAAAACAACGACCATATCGCGGCACTTTTCAGCGACATCGGTTTGTTGTCCCTATGGGCGAATAAATCGATGGCAATCGCGCCCACAGACAAAATCACGAAAACGGCGACGGTTTCAATGGGGAAACCCAAATGGTTCATAAAAAGCCTTTGTTATCAAAATAAAGCGTAAGTATAGTGAAACAACGCGGAATAATATAGAGAAATCCAATAAAGATAATGTAATATAGTGGATTAACTTTAAACCAGGGCAGCGTTACCTCGCCTTAGCTCAAAGAGAACGATTCTCTAAGGTGCTGAAGCACCAAGTGAATCGGTTCCGTACTATCTGTACTGTCTGCGGCTTCGTCGCCTTGTCCTGATTTAAATTTAATCCACTATATTTCCGACAACTGGCACAAACCGGATTCCGCTCTTTATCCACGCCCGACAGACCTGTAAGGGGTCGTCTGAAAATTTCAGACGACCCCTTGCCTTGCCTCATCGACTTCCTAAACCCTATCCGATTTATAGTGGATTAACTTGTTGTCTGATTACATTCAATCCGCATCCGTTTCCAAACGCTTCAGAAAGATAGTTTCAAGCCTATTTAAATGCAATATTTTTCAAGATAATTTGTAAACTAATGTTTTTAATATGGTTTGAAAAATATTTCAGTAAAACCGGCAAGCAACGGTCATCATGAGCTTTGCAAGCCTACTGTTTTCAGGTATCCTCAAACGGATTATTTACAATTTAATATGTTTTAATTACATATCTAATTGAATTAATAAATGATTTATTTCTAACAAGCTACAAAAAATAGAAATTTCCGCTGTATTTTAATTAGAAAAATGTTTGGGCGTGGATTGCCTGCAATTTCATCAACCCGTGATTTTGAAGTTTTAGATGAGGAATAGTACATGAATCCCATGTATATCACTTTTGCAATCTATCTGATTGCCGTTCTCTTGATTGGTCTGGCCGCGTATTTCTCCACGCGCAATTTCGATGATTATATTTTGGGCGGCCGAAGCTTGGGCCCGTTTGTTACGGCGATGTCGGCAGGTGCGTCCGATATGTCGGGCTGGCTTTTGATGGGTCTGCCCGGCGCGATTTATTTGAGCGGTTTGAATGAGGCTTGGATTGCCATCGGTTTGGTGATCGGCGCGTATTTCAACTGGCTTTTGGTGGCGGGCCGTCTGCGCGTACATACCGAATATGCTAACAATGCGTTGACGCTGCCGGATTATTTCTTCCACCGCTTCGGCGCGGGCGGACATTTGATGAAAGTGGTTTCCGCGCTGATTATTCTGTTTTTCTTCACGATTTATTGCGCCTCGGGCATTGTGGCGGGGGCAACTTTGTTCCAAAGCCTGTTTGAAGGCATGACCTACACACAAGCCATGTGGTTGGGTGCGGGCGCGACCATTGCCTATACCTTCTTGGGCGGATTCTTGGCGGTCAGTTGGACGGATACGCTGCAAGCTTCTTTGATGATTTTTGCGCTGATTTTGACGCCTGTAATGGTGTATCTGGGTCTGGGCGGTGCGGAACAAATGTCTGCCGCAATTCAAAGCGTTGCCGCTGGTACGGGCAAGGAATATAACAGCCTGCTTGCCGGCACGACCGTCATCGGCATTATTTCCACCGCCGCATGGGGCTTGGGCTATTTCGGTCAGCCGCACATTTTGGCGCGCTTTATGGCGGCTGAAAGCGCGAAATCACTGGTGTCCGCACGCCGCATCGGTATGACTTGGATGGTGTTGTGTCTGGCAGGCGCAGTGGCGGTCGGCTATTTCGGCATTGCGTATTTTGGTGCCAATCCCGACCAAACCGCTTCCATGCACGGCAACCACGAACGTATCTTCATCGCGCTTTCTACTTTATTGTTCAACCCTTGGATTGCAGGCATTATTTTGAGCGCGATTTTGGCGGCGGTCATGTCCACTTTGTCTTGCCAGCTTTTGGTTTGCTCCAGCGCGATTACCGAAGACTTCTACAAAGGCTTTTTGCGTAAAAATGCGCCGCAAAAAGAGCTGGTGTGGGTGGGCCGTCTGATGGTATTGGCGATTGCCATTATCTCTATTCTGATTGCGTCCGACCCTAAGAGCAAAGTTTTGGGCTTGGTGTCTTATGCGTGGGCAGGTTTCGGCGCGGCGTTCGGTCCGATTGTGATTCTGTCGGTATTGTGGAAACGCATTACGGCATACGGCGCTTTGTCGGGCATGATTGCCGGCGCGCTGACTGTGGTGGCGTGGGTGGAGTGGGTCAAAAAACCTGCTTTGGCTGCACATGAAACCGGTATTTGGACTATGTACGAAATCGTCCCCGGCTTCATCGCCTGCTTGATTATCGCTGTTCTGGTTTCACTGACCGACAAAGAGCCGTCTCGTGAAATCCAAGAACGTTTTGAAAAAGCGGACACAGAATACCGCGAGGCGAAATAAGTGTTTTCAGACGACCTGCCGTTGACCGTAGGTCGTCTGAATTTTTATACGGGAAGGCAGGTTTTATTTTTATATTGATGCGCATGCGGATAATGCGGTCTTTTAGCTTTATCTGCTTTTTATCAAAGCAAAAAATCCTGTTTTTGAGATAAATTGCTTGTCCGACCCTTATAAATTTATTAAGATATTATCTATATGCTTTAAATCTTTTCAGACGACCTCGAAAAGGGATGGGGTCGTCTGAAAATCATCATAAAAACTTTGGAGAACCTTAAAATGTTTGACTTTGCTTTTCCGACACAAACGCCACTGCGCCAAGCGATTACCGATGCTTACCGCCGCGACGAAATCGAAGCCGTTCAGGATATGCTGCAACGCGCCCAGATGAGCGACGAGGAGCGTCGGGCGGCGTCCGAACTCGCGCGCCGTCTGGTTACGCAGGTTCGTGCCAGCCGCACCAAAGCCAGCGGGGTGGATGCGCTGATGCACGAGTTCTCGCTCTCCAGCGAAGAAGGCATTGCGCTGATGTGTCTGGCGGAAGCTTTGCTGCGCATTCCCGACAATGCGACGCGCGACCGCCTGATTGCCGACAAAATTTCCGAAGGCAACTGGAAAAGCCATTTGAACAACAGCCCGTCCCTGTTCGTCAACGCCGCCGCATGGGGCTTGCTGATTACCGGCAAACTGACCGCGCCGAGCGACAAGCAGATGGGTTCGGCTCTGAACCGTCTCGTCAGCAAAGGCGGCGCCCCCCTGATCCGCCAAGGCGTGAACTACGCCATGCGCCTGTTGGGCAAACAGTTTGTTACCGGACAAACCATTGAAGAAGCGCTGCAAAACGGCAAAGAGCGCGAAAAAATGGGCTACCGCTTCTCCTTCGATATGTTGGGCGAAGCCGCCTACACCCAAGAAGATGCCGACCGCTATTACAACGACTACGTTCAAGCCATTCACGCCATCGGCAAAGATGCCGCCGGACAAGGCGTTTACGAAGGTAACGGCATTTCCGTCAAACTCTCCGCCATCCATCCGCGCTATTCCCGCGCCCAACACGAACGCGTGATGAGCGAACTCCTACCTCGTCTGAAAGAGCTGTTCCTTTTGGGTAAAAAATACGATATCGGTATCAACATCGACGCCGAAGAAGCCAACCGTTTGGAGCTGTCTTTGGATTTGATGGAAGCACTCGTTTCCGACCCCGATTTGGCGGGTTACAAAGGCATCGGCTTTGTCGTTCAGGCATATCAAAAACGCTGCCCCTTCGTCATCGACTATCTGATTGACCTTGCCCGCCGCAACAACCAAAAACTGATGATCCGCCTCGTTAAAGGCGCGTACTGGGACAGCGAAATCAAATGGGCGCAAGTGGACGGCCTGGACGGCTATCCGACCTACACCCGCAAAGTCCATACCGACATTTCCTACCTCGCCTGCGCGCGCAAACTGCTGGACGCGCAAGACGCCGTGTTCCCGCAATTCGCCACCCACAACGCCTACACCTTGGGCGCGATTTACCAAATGGGCAAAGGCAAAGACTTTGAACACCAATGCCTGCACGGCATGGGCGAAACCTTGTACGACCAAGTGGTCGGTCCGCAAAACTTAGGCCGCCGCGTGCGCGTGTACGCTCCGGTCGGTACGCATGAAACCCTGCTTGCCTACTTGGTGCGCCGCCTGTTGGAAAACGGCGCGAACTCGTCGTTCGTCAACCAAATCGTTGATGAAAACATCAGCATCGATACGCTGATCCGAAGCCCGTTCGACACCATCGCCGAACAAGGCATCCATCTGCACAATGCTTTGCCGCTGCCGCGCGATTTGTACGGCAGGGGTCGTCTGAACTCTCAAGGCGTCGATTTCAGCAACGAAACCGTGTTGCAACAGCTTCAAGAAAAACTCAACCGCGCCGCCGCGCAAGACTTCCATGCCGCATCCATTATCAACGGTAAAGCCCGCGATGTCGGCGAAGCGCAACCGATTAAAAACCCCGCCGACCACGACGACATCGTCGGCACAGTCAGCTTTGCCGATGCCGCGCTTGCCCAAGAAGCCGTCGGTGCAGCCGTTGCCGCGTTCCCTGAATGGAGCGCGACGCTAGCCGCCGAGCGCGCCGAATGCCTGCGCCGTTTCGCCGATTTGCTGGAGCAGCACACCCCCGCGCTGATGATGCTTGCCGTGCGCGAAGCAGGTAAAACGCTGAACAACGCCGTCGCCGAAGTGCGCGAAGCCGTCGATTTCTGCCGCTACTACGCAAACGAAGCTGAAAACACCCTGCCCAAAGATGCCAAAGCCGTCGGTGCCATCGTCGCCATCAGCCCGTGGAACTTCCCGCTCGCCATCTTTACCGGCGAAGTCGTTTCCGCATTGGCAGCCGGCAACACTGTCATCGCCAAACCTGCCGAACAAACCAGTCTGATTGCCAGCTACGCCGTTTCCCTGATGCACGAAGCAGGCATCCCGACTTCCGCCTTGCAGCTTGTCCTCGGCGCAGGCGATGTCGGCGCAGCGCTGACAGGCGACCCGCGCATCGGCGGCGTGATTTTCACCGGCTCGACCGAAGTGGCGCAACTGATTAACAAAGCCCTCGCCAAACGCGACGACAGCCCCGTATTGATTGCCGAAACCGGCGGTCAAAACGCCATGATTGTCGATTCTACCGCGCTGCCCGAGCAAGTTTGCTTGGACGTGCTCAACTCCGCCTTCGACAGCGCGGGACAACGCTGCTCCGCCCTGCGCATCCTTTGCGTCCAAGAGGACGTTGCTGACAAGATGCTCGCCATCATCAAAGGCGCGATGGACGAATTGGTCGTCGGCAAACCCGTTCAGCTCACCACCGACGTAGGCCCCGTCATCGATGCCGAAGCGCAGCAAAACCTGCAATCGCACATCAACAAAATGAAAGGCGTTGCCAAGTCTTACCACGAAGTCAAAGCCGCCTCCGATGTTGATCCTGCGAAATCCACTTTCGTGCTGCCGATTTTGTTCGAACTCAACAACTTGAACGAACTCACCCGCGAAGTCTTCGGTCCCGTCCTGCACGTTGTCCGCTACCGTGCCGACGAACTTGACCAAATCATCGACCAAATCAACAGCAAAGGTTACGCGCTCACCAGCGGCGTACACAGCCGTATCGAAGGCACGGTCAAACGCATCCGCGAACGCATCGAAGCGGGTAACGTTTACGTCAACCGCAACATCGTCGGCGCCGTCGTCGGCGTACAACCGTTCGGCGGACACGGTATGTCAGGTACAGGCCCGAAAGCAGGCGGTTCGTTCTATCTGCAAAAACTGACCCGCATCCCCGAATGGGTTGCCCCGCCGTTGAGCCGCATCGGACAAGCGGACGAAGCCGCGCTCAAACGCCTTGAAGCCCTGATTCACAAGCTGCCGTTTAATGCGGAAGAGAAAAAAGCAGCGGCATCAGCATTGGGACACGCCCGCATCCGCACCCTGCGCCAAGCAGAATCCGTCTTGGTCGGACCGACCGGCGAACGCAACGCCATGAGCTGGCGCGCGCCCAAACGCGTCTGGGTACACGGCGGCAGCCTCCTGCAAGCCTTCTGCGCCCTGACCGAACTTGCCGCCGCAGGCATCGTAACCGTCGTCGAACCCGACAGCCCGCTTGCCTCCTACACCGCCGACCTCGAAGGCCTGTTGCAAGTCAACAGCAAACCTGAAAGCACGGGTGTGCACCACGTCGCCGCCCTAAGCCCGCTGGACAGCAGCCGCAAGCAAGAGCTGGCAAAACGCGACGGCGCACTCATCCGCATCCTCCCGTCCGAACAAGGCTTGGACATCCTGCAAGTGTTTGAAGAAATTTCTTGCAGCGTCAACACCACAGCCGCCGGCGGCAACGCCAGCCTGATGGCCGTTTCCGACTAAAAGGATTGAATAAACGCTAGAGCGTTTGAACAAAGGTCGTCTGAAAACGTTAGCAAAACCCGCTAAGTCCGTTTTCAGACGACCTTTTTATGCTTTGATGAAAAGTCGGATTCGTTATAGTGGATTAACTTTAAATCAGGACAAGGCGACGAAGCCGCAGACAGTACAGATAGTACGGAACCGATTCACTTGGTGCTTCAGCACCTTAGAGAATCGTTCTCTTTGAGCTAAGGCGAGGCAACGCCGTACCGGTTTAAAGTTAATCCACTATAACTTATGCCTTCAAAAATGAAGCAGAAATTTGAGTGATATCGCGGATAAGATGAGGAGGCAATTTATTCCAGTTATTTCGACAAATAGGGATAACGGCAGGCAAATACCCTACTTCTATTTCAATTCGCATCAACACAAAAGGAAGAAACCGAGGTTTCTTCCTTTTGTATTTGAAGCCGAATATTTAACCGCCGAAATCATCCAAGAGGATGTTTTCATCTTCCACGCCCAAGTCTTTAAGCATTTTGATGACGGACTGGTTCATGATCGGCGGGCCGCACATATAGAATTCGCAGTCTTCCGGTGCTTCGTGGTTTTTCAGGTGGTTTTCGTAAACCACGTTGTGGATGAAGCCTGTGTAGCCGTCCCAGTTGTCTTCTGGCAGCGGGTCGGACAAGGCGACGTGCCATGTGAAGTTCGGGAACTCTGCTGCAAGTTGGTCAAAATCTTCAACATAGAACATTTCGCGTTTGGAGCGTGCGCCGTACCAGAAGGTGATTTTGCGTTTGGAGTTCAAACGTTTCAACTGGTCGAAAATGTGGGAACGCATCGGCGCCATACCTGCACCGCCGCCGATGAATACCATTTCGGCATCGGTGTCTTTGGCGAAGAATTCGCCGAACGGGCCGGAGATGGTTACTTTGTCGCCGGGTTTGAGCGACCAGATGTAGGACGACATTTGCCCCGGCGGCGCATCGGGTACGCGCGGAGGCGGCGTGGCGATACGCACGTTCAGCATGATGATGCCTTTTTCTTCTGGATATGAAGCCATGGAGTAAGCGCGCAAAATCGGCTCGTCCACTTTGGAAACGTATTGCCACAGATTGTATTTGTCCCAGTCTTCGTGATATTCCTTAGGAATGTCGAAGTCTTTGTAGGCAACGGTGTGCGGCGGGGCTTCGATTTGAATGTAGCCGCCGGCGCGGAAAGGGACTTCTTCGCCTTCGGGAATGGCAAGCTTGAGTTCTTTAATGAACGTGGCTTTGTTGTCATTGGAGATGACAGTGCATTCCCATTTTTTCACGCCGAACACTTCTTCCGGTACTTCGATGTCCATGTCGGTTTTGACGTTGACCTGACAAGACAGACGGCAGCCTTCGCGTGCTTCGCGTTTGCTGATGTGGGACAACTCGGTCGGCAGAATGTCGCCGCCGCCGCTTTTCACGACAACGCGGCATTGTCCGCACGAACCGCCGCCACCGCAGGCGGAGGGAACGAAGATGCCTTGGCTGGCAAGCGCGCCCAGCAGTTTGCCGCCGGCGGGCATAGTCAGCTCTTTTTCATCATTGACTTTGATGGTGATGTCGCCTTCGCTCACCAGCTTGGATTTGGCAAACAGAATCATCAGTGCCAAAGCCAAGATGATGACGGTGAACATCACGATACCTAAGATGATTTCCATAGGTGTTCCTTTAATTCAAAAATATTTTTGGCTGCGCCAAATGGAGTTTTAGGTCGTCTGAAAATTCAGGCCCCGGCATAGTGGCTTAAATCAGGCGCGGTTTTGCTGGGGATAAACTCGGTTATCGCGTAATCGGCGATACCTGCTTGGCGGAAAGGGTCTTCGCTAATGATACGTTCCACTTCGTCGCGGCCGGCGGCTTGGGCGATGATGATGCCGCCGGTGCGCGGTTCTTTCCGCCCTGAAAACAGAAATACGCCTGCCTGATAGTAGCAGTCTAAAAATTGGCGGTGGGCAGCCAAGTGCTGTTCTATTTGAGCAAGTTCGGCGGTGTAGGTCAGCGAAATGATAAACATGTTTTTCCTTCTGTTTTATTTTTCAGACGGCCTGAACGTTTTTACAACTGGATACCTGAAAACGACATAAACGCCATCGCCATCAGGCCGGCGGAGATAAAGGTGATGCCCAGTCCTTTGAGGCCTTTGGGAGCGTCCGAATATTTCATTTTTTCGGTAATGCCCGCCAAGGCGACAATCGCCAGCATCCAGCCCAAACCTGCGCCGAAACCGTACACGACGGATTCGCCGAAGTTGTATTCACGTTGTGCCATAAACGAGACGGCACCGAAAATCGCGCAGTTCACGGTAATCAGCGGCAGGTAGATGCCCAGCGCGTTGTAGAGGGCGGGAACGAATTTGTCCAAGAACATTTCCAGAATCTGCACCAAAGCCGCAATCACGCCGATGAAGGTGATGAATTTCAGGAAGGTCAAATCCACGCCTTCGACAATCGCGCCGTCTTTGAGCAGCGAGTAAACGAGCTGGTTGGCAGGGACGGACAGGCCGAGTACGAAGGTAACGGCAACGCCCAAGCCGAATGCGGTGGATACTTTTTTCGATACCGCCAGAAAAGTACACATGCCCAAGAAGAAGGACAGCGCCATGTTTTCAATGAAGACGGATTTCACAAAAAGGCTTAAATAATGTTCCATGTCTTATTCCTCCGCCTGTTCGGGTTTCCATGTGCGCAAACCCCAAATCAAAAAGCCGATGATGAAGAACGCGCTCGGAGCCAGCAGGAAGAGGCCGTTGGTTTGATACCAGCCGCCGTCCTGCACGGTTTGGAAAACGGTGTAGCCCAAGAGTTTGCCTGAGCCGACAAGCTCACGGATGGTTGCGATGATAATTAGCATCATGCCGTAACCTGCGCCATTACCAATACCGTCCACCAGGCTTTCCAGCGGCGGCTCTTTCATGGCGAAGGCTTCGGCACGCCCCATCACGATACAGTTGGTAATAATCAGGCCGACGAATACGGAGAGCTGCTTGGACAATTCGTAGGCATAGGCCTGCAACAATTGGTCAACCAGCGTAACCAGCGACGCGACAATCGCCATCTGCACGATAATGCGGATGCTGTTCGGGATGTAGTTGCGCACCAGCGAGATGAAGAAGCTGGAAAAACCGGTTACCAAACTGACGGAAATACCCATCACGATGGCCGTCTGAAGTTTGGTGGTAACCGCCAGCGCCGAACAAATACCCAAAACCTGCAAGGCAATCGGGTTGTTGTCGATAAAGGGTGAAAACATTAAATGTTTCAAACGTTTCATATCAGCCATTATTGTGCTCCTGCTGATTTCAATTTGTTCAGGTAGGGGATATAGCCGTTTTCGCCGAACCAGTAGGCAAACGAACCTTGTACACCTTTGGAAGTCAGCGATGCACCGGAAAGGGCATCTACACCATGTTCTTTATCCGAGCTTCCGCCTTTAGAAACATGCAGGGCAAGTTTGCCTTGTTCGTCAAAGAGTTTTTTGCCGACGAATTTTTGTTGCCACAACGGATTGCCGATTTCACCGCCCAAGCCCGGGGTTTCGCCTTGGTCGTAGTAGGTGATGCCGTTGATGGTGTTGCCGTCAGGTTGGATGGCGACAAAGCCGTACATAACAGACCACAAACCGTTACCGTGCATAGGCAGGATGATTTGGCTGACTTTACCGTCATCGCCTTTTACCAAATAAACTTCGGTGTATTTGGCGCGGCTTTTGATGCCTGCCAAATCGTCTTCAGGTTTGATTTGGATGCTTTGCGCGGGGTCTTTGGCGGCAACGCGCGCGCTGAAGTCTTTCGGCACGTCTTTCACATATTCGCCGGTCGCCAAATCGACCACGCGTTGCTCGATGCGGTCGGCAAAGGTTTTGCTGATGTCGGTATTTTTATCGAGCAAACCGGCAACGCTCAGGATGTAACTTTGCTTGTCCTGAACCTTTTGTTTTTCCTGAACCGGTTTCAAGCCGACAACCGCGCCCGCCACGATGACCGAGCAAATCAGGCTGACCGCCAACACCACAATCAGCGTGCCGCTGAAGCTGTCTTTATCGAATTTCTTAGCCATTGCTGCGCGCCTTTCTGCGTTTGATGTTCGCTTGTGCGACGAAATAGTCGAAAATCGGGGCAAACAGGTTGGCAAACAGAATCGCCAACATCATGCCTTCAGGGTAAGCCGGATTGACCACGCGGATTAACACGCACATCACGCCGATTAGCGCGCCGTACCACCATTTGCCGACATTGGTAAAGGAAGCGGAAACAGGGTCGGTCGCCATAAACAGCATACCGATGGCGAAGCCGCCGACGACCAGATGCCAGTACCAAGGCATGCTGAACATCGGATTAGTGTCCGAACCGATAACGTTAAACAGAGAAGACATCGCAATCATACCGATCATCACGCCGGCAATGATGCGCCAAGAAGCGATGCGGGCAAACACGATAAATGCGCCGCCGATTAAAAGTGCCAAAGTGGATACTTCGCCGATAGAACCGGGCAAGTTGCCGATAAACGCATCCATCCAAGTAATAGGTTGATTGGTAACGGCGTTTTTCAGACCTTCCGAACCGTGTGCCGCCCATTGCGCCAACGCAGTTGCGCCAGAATAGCCGTCAACTGCCGTCCAAACGGTGTCGCCGGTAATATTGGCGGGATAGGCGAAGAACAAGAAGGCACGCCCTGCCAGCGCAGGGTTCATAAAGTTTTTACCCGTACCGCCGAACACCTCTTTCGCAACCACCACGCCGAAGGTAATACCCAAGGCGGCCTGCCACAGCGGCAGCGTAGGCGGAACGATTAAGGCAAACAAAATCGAAGTCACGAAGAAACCTTCGTTGATTTCGTGTTTGCGCACGGTGGCGAACAAAACCTCCCAGAAACCGCCGACGATAAATACGGTCGCGTAAATCGGCAGGAAGTAAATCGCGCCGAACAGCATTTTGCCCAACACGCCCGCTTCAGACGACATATTGATGCCCAAAGCGTTGGCAAGGGCGTAGTGCCAGTCGTTGGCGATGCTTTGTTGCAGCAAATCAGGCGTCAGCGCGCCGAATGCCTGCGCGCCGACATTGTACATACCGAAGAACATGGCGGGGAACAAAGCCAGCCATACCAAAATCATCATGCGCTTGGAGTCGAGCGCGTCGCGGACGTGTGCCGCTTTGCGCGTTACCGCGCCGGATGTGTAGAAAATCGTCGCCGCAGCTTCATAGAGGGCATACCATTTTTCATGTTTGCCGCCCGGCAGGAAGTGCGGTTCGATTTTTTCCAGAAAATGTTTCAAGCCCATAATCAGCCTTCCTTCTCAATGGTTTCCAGCACCTTGCGCAACAGCGGGCCGTATTCGTATTTGCCCGGGCAGACGAAGCTGCACAAAGCGAGGTCTTCTTCATCCAATTCCAAGCAACCCAAAGCCTGCGCGCTGTCGGTATCGCCGACGATTAAATCGCGCAAAAGCAAGGTCGGCAGGATGTCCAGCGGCATCACGCGCTCGTAAGTACCAATCGGTACCATGGCGCGGTCGCCGCCGTTGACGGCTGTCGTGAAATTGAAGAGTTTGTTTTTCAGGAAATGACCGAGGGTCGTACGCGTAATCGAGTATTTGTCCGGCTGCGGCGCAACCCAGCCAAACAGCTCTTTGCTGCGGCCTTCTTCGATAACGGAAATCTGATTGTGGTAGCGTCCCAAATAATCATGCGCGCCTTGTGCAATCGCGCCGTTCAATACCGAGCCGGAAATCACGCGGTTGTCCGCGTCAACCAATTCGCCGGCGGTAATTTGCGACACCTTCGCACCCAAAACGGTACGCAAGAGGCGCGGTTTGTTGACTTGCGGGCCGCCCAAGGCAACCACGCGTTCGGTATTCAGACGACCTGTTACGAACAAACGTCCGATCGCAATCACGTCTTGATAATTAATGGTCCAAACGGTTTTATTCGCGCCGACAGGCTCGATGAAATGAATGTGCGTGCCGCTCAAACCCGCGGGATGCGGGCCGCCGAATTCGTGTGTTTCAATGTTGGCGGCGTTTTCAGACGGTACGTCCGCACTGACTGCCTTACAAACATGGATTTTGCGCTCGGTCAGACGGCTCAACACCAGCAAACCTCGTCTGAAATCCTCGGCGGCTTCTTTGATCACGACCACAGGGTCTGCTGCCAGCGGATTGGTGTCCATCGCATTGACGAAAATGGCGAACGGCTCGGCATCAACGGCGGGGATTTTGCTGAACGGACGGGTACGCAGCGCAGTCCACAAACCGGATTGAATCAGATTGCGGCGCACTTCTTCGCCGCTTAAGTTTGCCAACGCATCGGGCGTGTAGCGTTCGAACTCGATTTCGTCATCGCCTTCAACGGCAATCACAACCGACTGAAGCACGCGCTTTTCGCCGCGGTGAATCGCAGCGATTTTGCCGGAAGCCGGCGTAGTAAACACCACGCCCGGATTTTTCTTGTCTTCAAACAGCACTTGGCCTTTTTTGACGGCATCGCCTTCCTTGACTTTCATCGAGGGGCGCATACCGGCATATTCTTCGCCAAGCAACGCGACTTCGGTAATGGCCGGACCGTCGTAAACGGCTTGCTCCGGTCTGCCCGCGATGGGCAGGTCTAGGCCTTTTTTGATTTTAATCATAGATTTGCATTACTTGTGATGAGTTAAACAGAATAAAATGTTCCAACTTTTCAGACGACGTTTGAAATGGCAAAGCATGGGGAAGGTCGTCTGAAAGTAAAGCCTTACTTACGGAAAACAACAATTAAATGAAAACTGTAAAACATTTGATTTTAGCAGGAACAGTCCGCCTTATGTCAGATTTACGCAGATTTTTTCCAGCTTCCTGCCCCGAATCCCACGCAAAGCAGCCCTCCAATAAAATCCAAGATATTGATGCCCCAAATTAATCCCTAGCAGAATACAAAAAGGTCGTCTGAAAACCGATGACAAGAATCAGGTTTTCAGACGACCTTTCGAAGTTTAGGAATCAGAACAACTGCCAAACGAAGAAAATCAGCGTGTGCAGTATAAACAGCGGAATCAACACCCCCACCGACCACATCATATAACCGAAGAAAGTCGGCATCGGCACGCCGCGCTGCTCGGCAATCGCTTTAACCATAAAGTTCGGCGCATTGCCGATATAAGTGAGCGCGCCCATAAACACCGAACCCATGGATACCGCCAACAGCGAATGGAACAGATGCCCCGTCATCAGCGCCTGAGCATCGCCGCCCGCCATATTGAAGAACACCAGATAAGTCGGCGCATTATCCAAAAATGCGGACAACAAACCACTCATCCAGAAATACATCGTATTAATCGGATTGCCCGAAGCGTCATGCACCAACGACACCACCGCACCCAGCGCACCCGCCTCGCCTGCCTTCAAAATCGCCAAAACAGGGGAAATCGTAATGAAAATACCCAAAAACAGTTTGCCCACTTCGGCAATCGGGTCGAAATTGAATTCATTGCCCGCCCTGACCTGTTTGGGCGTAATCAGCAGCGAAACAACGGTCAGCACCAGCAAAATTACATCGCGCACCAAGTTTTGCAACGCATAGTGGCTGCCTAAAATCTCAAACCCCGGATGATCGGGCTTCCACAAGCCGGACAGCAAAACCGCACCGACCACGCCCGCCAGCAGCAGGAAATTCCATTTGCCGGCAATACGCAAATCTTCATCGGCCTCCTCTTCCTGCCGAATCTGTTCCACATTGGCTTCACGCGCGTGATAACGGCTGTCGATAATATAAAACACCAGCAACAGCACCACCGTACTGATCAATACGGGCATCAACATGTGTTTCACCGTCCACATGAAATCCACGCCCTTCAAGAAACCCAAAAACAGCGGAGGATCGCCCAACGGCGTCAGGCCGCCGCCGATATTTGCCACCAAAAAAATAAAGAATATAACGACATGCACCTTATTCTTGCGGTAATGGTTTGCCTTAAGCAGCGGACGAATCATCAGCATTGCCGCACCGGTCGTCCCCATAAAGGAAGCCATCACCGTCCCCGCCGCCAGCAGCCCGGTATTCAGCGCAGGCGTACCATTGAGCTTACCCCAAACCAAAATTCCGCCCGAAATCGTGTATAAAGCCAAAAGCAACAGGATAAACGGGATATATTCCTCAACCAGCGCATGGACAACCGTATGCACACCCGCCCCGAAACCGAACACAACGGCGAACGGAACCAAAAACAGCAGCGTCCAAAACGCTGTAATCTTGCCGAAATGGTGATGCCAGGTATGCGCGAAAAAGAGCGGCCCCAACGCGATAGACAAAAGAATCAACGCGAACGGCGCACCCCAAAACAGACTGAGCGTCGCGCCGTCAAAATCAGCGGCGTGAGACACAGCGGGAAGCAGGATGAGGGATAGAATTGGTAAGCGGCGCATTGTTTTTCCTTGTTTTTTTAGTTTTTCTTATGGACGAAAAGCCTAAACAAACACATCCGCGCAATGCCGTGAAATCAAACAAAAACGTCTGCAACCAACCTTGGCATCAAGCGGCGGAGTGTTGCCATATGTAAATCTTGTTTGATTGTAAGTGAAAACCCCGCCCCAAACCAGTCAAAATAACCGACCGCCCTACCTTGTTTCTCAATATTCAATCCCCTATTCCACCATGTCTGCCGAATCAGATTTTCAAAATCCTTTTGAAAATAAAATGCTAGGTCAAAACAATGTAAACTATCAAAATATAACTTTAGATTTATTTTTCCAAACATTTACACTCAGCCCATTGGACAGGAAATTATCGACCGCCGAAATCCGCTTTCCACCCAAAGCAGCAAACCACAGGCAAGACAAGTCTACTGCGGCAGTGCAACCCAAATGATCAATATAAAGCCGGTCGGCAATAGCAGACACATTATCTTTTTCAGACGACCTTGTAAGCGGAATAATTTATGATACAATACGCCCCTACTCTTGAACGGGTCTGTAGCTCAGGGGTTAGAGCAGGGGACTCATAATCCCTTGGTCGTGGGTTCGAACCCCACCGGACCCACCAATCAAATCAATGCCTTGCGTAAGCAAGGTATTTTTTCATGTCGCAACTGTGTCCAATTTGTGTCTGAAATCGCCCGATTCCGTCCAATACCGCGGCATGTGCCTGCATATGTTCCGCCGACAAATTCGCTAAATCATTCCCTGCCTGATTTGCCTGCATCAGGGCAAACCCATGCAGCTCCTAGTGCCAATCTAGTGCAATCTAATCAAAACGTCGTCTGAAAATCGACAATTCGTTTTCAGACGACGTTTTATGAGAAATGCAGCGAATCTCTTTCACCTTCTCCAAAAAACTCAATCTCCTCCCTCGTTCCTTCCCTCTTCTCCCGCCAAGCCGTGCAGCAGCAATCCCAATACGTCCTGCGGCAGCTTTTGCGGCGCAGCGGCATAAAGCGCGGTCAGTTGCGGATGGCGCATCAATATATCCGCCTGACGGATGAACAGGTCGATGAGTTCCACCGGCAAATCGGGCTGAATCAGGCGGCGTTGTTGCAGGGTGTGGAAGAAGCTGCGCATAAAGGCGTATTTTTCTTCGTTCAACTCATGGAAAAACCGCTCCAGCTCCAAATCGGTGTTCTCTTCGATGTCGCGCAGGAAGGCGGCTGAATAGAGTTCTTCAAATGATTGTTTTTGCAGGGCGAAAACGGCTTCAGCGGCTTCGCGCAGGCTGCATTGCCGTGCGAGCAGGTTTTCGAATTCGGCGCGGACGCGGTTTTTCTGTTTGGTAACGATTTCCTGCAAGAGCGCGTTTTTACCGCTGTAATATTTGTAAAAAGTGACGCGGCTGACGGCGGCCTCGGTGCAGATTCTGCCCACGGATACGGCGGAAAAGCCGTGTTCGCGGAACAGGCGGCGGGCGGTGTCGGTGATGGTTTGTTGTTTGCTGGCAGTCATAACGGTAGGAAGGTTTTGATTTTGTTCATAAAGGGTTTCATTAAAGTTATCCTCAAGTCGGATACTCATCATATTTCCCCACGGCGGCAATGGCAATATGGCGGCGTTTCAGACGGCCTCTTTCCTTATCCCTCCGCTCCGCCCTGCGGACAGGGGGCTGTCGAATGCTTAGCAGGCCAAATTCATAAAGGTCACGGAATTGCCCTCCCAAACCTTCTCCCGCCGAACTGGGAGAGGGAATTGTTTTTGAGATGGTTCACTATAAAAAGGAACAAGTAAAGTGAATGATAAACACTTGCATTCCTGTTTTTTGTTTCTTATACTTTACATTAATAGTTTGTTTTATGTAAATGTGTAAACAACAAATATTTGCATACCGACGGAGCGGTTGGATTGTCTGATGTTCAATCCGCCCCGACGTATGCCGTCTGAAAGGATAAGGAAATGCAGAAACACACCCTCCGCCGCCTCCCCTTATTGATTGCCGCCTTTGCCTCCGAATGGATTTATGCCGCCGATGCGGCGCAAGATGCGGAACAAGTGCAGTTGGAAGAAGTCGTCGTCACCGGCGAACGCACCAACCGCAGCGGCTTTGAAACCGCCACGTCCAACCGCGTTTTCACCACGCCGAACATCGACCGCAGCGGCCACAATCTTTCCGCGACCGACCTGCTCAAACAAACCGTGAACACGGTGGACTTGGGCAGCGGCAACGATTTGCCGACTGTGCGCGGCGTGGACGGCTCCGGCCCCGCCGTCGGTGCGGTGGCGTTTTTCGCGGGCACTCGGCCGCGCCTGAACCTGTCCATAGACGGCCGCTCCGCCACTTACAACGAATTCGCCTTCGGCACGCAGTCGCTGTGGGACATGCAGCAAGTGGAAGTCTTGCGCGGGCCGCAAAGCCATGTGCGCGGGCAGAACGCGGTGGCGGGCGCGGTGGTGATGCGCTCCAAAGACCCGACCGACGAATGGGAAGGCGCGCTACGCTTGGGTTTGGGCAACCAGAAAACGCGCAACGTCGCCGGCGTAGTGTCCGGCCCGATTGTAAAAAACAACCTTGCCTTCAGATTGAGCGCGGAGCGGCAGCAGCGTGAAAGTTACGAGCCGTTCGTGTCCTACGAGCCGACCGGCAACCCGCGCCGCGTAGAAAACAGCAACGTGCGCTTCAAACTCCTGCTCACACCAGAAAACCATCCCGATTTTTACAGCCGCCTGACGCTGAACCACATCCGTTCGCGCGCGCCGCAAAACGAAATCATGGGCAACACCGCCAGCCGCCGTTTTTTAAAAGAAAAGCCCGTGTTCGTAACCGGCTCGACATCGGGCATCTGGGACGTATCGTGGCAGCTTAACGACTATCTGAAACTGGAAAACAAACTGGTTTACGGCCGCTACCACAACGAGCGGCTGCACCTGCCGATGACCGTCAGCCCGCAAGGCGTGCCCGCCGAACTCAAAGGCCGCGAACTGCAATGGGAGCCGGTATTGCATTTTTCAAACAAAGGCCGTCTGAAAGGCCTTGCCGGACTGCACTACTTCCGCAGCAAACAAGACGAATGGGTAGATATCCGCAGCGTCGGCGGCCGCAACACCATTGACGACCGCAACAGCGTGCGCGCCCTGTTTGCCGAAACCACATACAGCCCCAGCGAAAAATGGGACATCACGGCCGCCGCCCGCATTGAAAAAGAAACGCACAAACGAAGCGGCGGCAGCGGCGCACTGCACCTTGATTTAGACAAAGGCCAGACCGTCTTCCTGCCCAAAATCGACATCGCCTTCAAACCCACCGACCAATGGGTCAGCGGCATCAAAGCCGCGCGCGGCTACAACCCCGGCGGCGCGGGCATCACCTTCGGCCGCCCCGTCGTAACCTACACTTATGAACCCGAATATGTGAACAACTACGAGTGGTACACCCGCTGGCGCAGCGCAGACCGCCGCCTGCAACTCTCCGGCAACCTGTTCCTGAACCACTACCGCGACATGCAGCTCCCCTTCTATCTCGGTACCAACTCCGTCGTCATCCGCAACGCCAAAAAAGTCCACACCTACGGCGCGGAACTTGCCGCCGACTGGCAGGCGACCGACAGCCTGAAACTCACCACCGGACTGGGGCTGCTCAACACCAAAATCAAAAGCTATCCCGACAGCGGCATCGAAGGCAACAAACTCGGCCGCGCACCCAAATACACCGCCAACATCGGCGTGAAATACCTGAACGACAAAGGCTGGGAAGCCGGCGGCGACGTGCGCTTCTACGGCGGCTACTACTCCGCCGCCGACAATGCCGAATCAGGCAAAATCGGCGCATACAACCAAGTCAACCTCTACACCGCCTACAACTTCAAACAAGGCCGCATCTCGCTCTACGCCGACAACGTGTTCAACCGCCGCCGACCCATATTCATTTCCAGCGCCGACCGCCAAGACGCGCTCTACCAACGCCCCAGAAGCGTCGGCGTGAGCGCGGAATGGAAGTTTTAGGCGGTGCTGAAATGATAGAGGCCGTCTGAAAAAACGTAGATCGGGCATCAATGCCCTACCTACGGTTACTGGAATAACGAAGGTCGTCTGAAACGATCGTAACAACCGATTATCGTCATTAGCTTACGCAAGTCCGCTTCGCTACCCCCGCGCAGGCGGGAATCCAGACCCATCCGCACAGAAACTTATCGGATAAAGAAGTGCCTTCGAGTCTCCATTCTAGATTCCCGCCTGCGCGGGAATGACGGCACAAGAAGTCTAATCATCAACAATATCCAACCTGCGCCCAACTCCCAAAACACCCAAAGGAACCCCATGCACTACTTCACCCCCGCCAAAACTCTGCCCGAAGGCACCATCTATCTGACCGACCTGACCCACGTCGCCGACTTCGCCGACTGGCTGGCCGAATTCGAAACCCTGTTAGACCAAAACCACCGCTTCGCCACCGTCTGCACCCCGATGCGGCGGCAGGTGAGCGACGAACAGCGCATTGCCGACCGCAAAACCTACATCGAATGGATAAAGGCACACCGGCCGCAACTCGCCGAACGCTGCGCCGCCATGCTCCTCATCGAACCCGACGCGGCGCAACTGCAATTCTTCCGCGAACAATCTTCCAAACTCGCCCCCGCGCTGGGCGTAAACTACATCGTCGAAGCCGACGAGCAAACCGCCCTGCTGCGGGCGGAAGAAGCGTTGAAGGTCGTCTGAAAACAGAATCCGTACTCCGGCAGCGGCTTTATAGTGGATTAACTTTAAATCAGGACAAGGCGACGAAGCCGCAGACAGTACAGATAGTACGGAACCGATTCACTTGGTGCTTCAGCACCTTAGAGAATCGTTCTCTTTGAGCCAAGGCGAGGCAACGCCGTACCGGTTTAAAGTTAATCCACTATATCAATCCGCCTTGCCTGCCCGATACGGATTTGAGCAGACCGACATTCTTTTGATAGCATGGGAACACTCGGCAACTGACTTTCAGGAGTACAAAAATGTCATTTACCACAATCATTTATGCCCATCCCTATGATCAAAGCTTCAATTACGGCATTTTGCGGCGCGTGCAGCAACTGTTGGACGAAAAAGGCGAAAAATACCGGCTGATCGACTTATACGCAGACGGCTTCAATCCCGCCTACACCAAAGAAGAGCTTGCCCTGTTCAACCAAGGCAAAGCCCTTGATCCGCTGGTTTTGCATTATCAGGAACTCTTGAAAACCACCAACCGCCTGATTTTCATCTTTCCGATCTGGTGGGCGGATATGCCCGCCATCGTCAAAGGATTTGAAGACAAAGTTTTTCTGAAAACATTCGCCTACGTCCCGACTGCCACAGGCTTGAAAGGCAACCTATCCCACATCAAAGAAGCACTGGTCATCAGCACGTCCACCGCCCCCACATGGTATCTGAAATGGTTTGGCGGCAACGGCATCGGCAAAGCGATGGTGGGACACACGCTCAAAGGCATCGGTATCGCCAAACGCCGTTGGCTCAACTTCGGCAATATGGACAAATCCACCGACGAACAGCGGCAGGCGTTTTTGGCAGATTTGAGCCGAAGCGTGTAATCTTCAGGCGGTCTCTTACTTCACCGCCGAATTTCCGCCGTCCGCAAACAACGCCGTACCCGTTACAAAACTGCCCATCGGGCTGACGAGGAACAAAATCGCGGCGGCAATTTCTTCGGGTCGGGCGATGCGTTTGACCGCATGCAGCCCTTCCGCCCATGCCCGCTGCTGCGGGTCGGTAGTCATCATTTCCGTATCCGTACCGCCGGGAAGCAGGGCATTGGCGCGGATACCTTGGGCTGCATAGTCGGCGGTAATGCCTTTTGCCAGCGCGGAAAGTGCGGCTTTGGCGCAGCCGTAGGCGGTTTTGTTCGGCAGGGCACAACTGGTGCCGACAAAGCTGGACGTGAACACAATCGCGCCACCACCGCGTGCGAGCATAGCGGGAATTTGGCTGAGCGCGCCGAGAAAGGCAGCGGTTAGGTTACCGTCCAACGTATCGCGCCATTCGTCGGGCGAGATGTCGGCCAAAGGTTTGTATGCACCGATAATGCCTGCATTGTTGACGACAATATCTAGGCCACCGAACTCTCGTTCTGCCGTGCGGACGACGGCTTCATGCGTTTCAGGCAGCACCGCGTCGCCTGCAACAGCAACAGCCCGTCCGCCGCGTGCGCGTATCAGTGCGGCGGTTTCTTCCAGTTTGTCGGCACGGCGGGCACATAAGACAACGTTTGCGCCGTGCTCCGCCAACAGCAGTGCAACCGCGCGACCGATACCCGACGACGCGCCGATAACGGCGGCGGTTTTATTGTTCAAATTCAATAAGCTTGACATAACGTTCCTTACATATGCGGTTAAAGACGATGCAAGTTTAAGGAAGCCGCGATATAAAGACGACCCGATTATTGATGAATTTCAGACAGACAAACAATCTTTCCATCAACAATCGGGTCGTTTCTTGTCGGCTTTCAGGCTATCCTATCCCATACAACGACAGGATAATTTATGAACTTAAATCAAACCCACCAATTCCTCCGCATTGCCCGCGCCATCGAATACCTTTACGACCATGCCGCCGAGCAGCCCGATTTGGCTCAGGTGGCGGCAGTGGTTCATGTCAGCCCCGAGCATTTGCAGCGCGAATTTTCCGCATGGGCGGGCATCAGCCCGAAAAAAATGCTGCAACACATCAGTATCAGCCGTGCCAAAGAAGCCCTGAAAAACAGCGAAAGCGTGGCGGAAGCGGCGCACAGCGGCGGATTGAGCGGCACGGGGCGGCTGCACGACTTATTTGTCGGCATCGAAAAAATGACTCCGGGCGAATACAAAAACGGCGGCGCAGGCCTGCAAATCCATTACACCCTGATTCCCGGCCCCTTTGGCGACCTGTTGGCAGCGGCAACAGACAAAGGCATCTGCTTCATGCGTTTTTCAGACGACCCTTCCGCCGCACTGGACGAATTGCGCGCCGAATATCCGAACGCCCGCCTAATCGGGCAGGAAACGGCATTCCACCGCCAAGCCGCCGACATCTTCCGCACCCGGTGCGGCCGCATTACCCTGCACATCAAAGGCACACCCTTCCAGCTCAAAGTCTGACAGGCGCTGCTCGATATTCCCGCAGGCAGCCTGCAAAGCTACGGCACAGTGGCGCAGGCCGTCGGTTCGCCCAACGCCGCGCGAGCCGTTGGGACGGCCATCGGGCAGAATCCCGTTGCATTACTCATCCCCTGCCACCGCGTCATCCGCGAAAGCGGCATCATCGGCGGCTACCGCTGGCAACGCGGGCGCAAAATGGCGATATTGGCGCACGAATTGGGAGACACTGATGACGCTTGACCTCTTCCCAGAAACCACCAACCCGCACGCCAACTTCCTGCCCTACGACGGCATCGTTAGCGATTTCGGACGGATTTTCACCGTCGCCGAAGCCGACCGTTATTTTGAAATTTTGCAGCGTGATATTCCCTGGCGGCACGACGAAGCCGTGATATACGGCAAACACATCATCACCGCCCGCGAAGTCGCGTGGTACGGCGACACGTCCTACAACTACGGTTATTCCGGCGCAAACCGCATCGCCCTGCCGTGGGATGGCGTCTTGCCCGAACTCAAAAACCGCGTGGAAGCCGCCATCGCCGACATCTGCCCCACCCGCTTCAACTCCTGCCTGCTCAACCGCTACAACAACGGCAACGAAGGCATGGCGTGGCACAGCGACGAAGGGCAGGGGCTGGTCAAAGACAGTGCCATCGCCTCCCTCAGCCTCGGCGCAACGCGCAAATTCGCCTTCAAACACAAAGAAAGCAAGGAAAAACGCGAAATGTGGCTGGAACACGGACAGCTCATTGTGATGCATGGCGAAACGCAGAAACACTGGCTGCACACCATCCTGAAAAGCACCCGCATCCAAGAGCCGCGGATTAATCTGACGTTTCGGGTGATGAAAGGATAAAAAGGGGCTGCTTTTTTCCATTTCAGACAGCCCCCGAAAGTCGTCTGAAAAACTGCTTGAAAATGTAGAACAGAGCCATAGGTCGTCTGAAACATTTTTCAGACGACCTACCGCACCCACATCATTCCCGTACACTCGCAATAGGGAGTCATCCATGTCCCAACAAACCCCGACATCCCCTGCCCCGCGCGACTGGCTGCTGCTTATCGGCGGCAGCACCTACAAATTCACGCTGACCGGTTTTTATCTGGTCGCGCTGGTCGCTATTTTGAAAAACCACGGTTACAGCCTGAACCAATTGAGCTGGATACATTTAATCGGCGGTATCGAAGCGGCAAAAGTGTTGTTTGCCGCGCTGATGGAGCGGCGGCCGGCGGGGCGGTTCGGGCGGTTTCGCGGCTGGCTGCTGGCGGCGACGCTGGGGCTTTCGGCAGTGTTTGGGCTGATGGCCTGCACCGACATCACGCAGAACTTCCCGCTGCTCTTGGCCTGCTGCGTTTTGCTCTCGGCAATGTCGGCGGTGTACGGCTGCGCGATGCTGGGCTTGTCGTGCATCGTCCTGCCGCACCGCGAACGCGGTTTCGGCGGCGTGATTCAGACGATGGCGGCGCGCGGCGGCAAGATGATCGGCGGCGCGCTGGTGTTGTGGCTGTATCAGGAATACGGGCAGACGGCGGCGGCGGGCTTTATGCTGGCGTTTACCCTGCTGATGCTGCTGCAACTCTTGTGCTACCGCGAGCCGGAAAGCCCGACGGCGCAAGGCGGTTTGACGGCGTTGGCGGCGAGGCTGGTCTTCTTTTGGTGGCGGCCTGAAACGGGGTGGCGGTGGCTGGTTTTGCTGTTTGCCGTTGCCGCGCCGTATGCATTTGCGGCGGCGACTTTTGTACCCAAGCTGGCGGATTTGGGCTTCAACCCGAAGCAGACGGGCGGGATTCTGGCGGTGGGTATTCCTGTTGCCTGCCTGATTGTGACGCCGCTGTCGGGCTGGTTTTCGCGCAATTATCCGCGCCTCAAACTCGTGTTCCTGCTCTACGCGCTGCAACTGCCGCTTTTGGCGTCCATGACCGCCATCGACGCGCTCGCCCACGTCCACCCTTGGCTGCCGCCCGCGCAAATCATCGCCCTGAGCCTGAGCTACACGCTGCTGCTGCCGGTGATACTGGCGTTGGTGATGGACAAATCCGACCGCGCCACCGCCGCACTTGACAGCAGCCTGCAATTTTCCGTCGTCCTGCTCGGCAGTTACGCGGCCGGTTTCGCCGCCCTGCGGCTGGCAAAGGCGGTCGGCTATGCCGATGCGTACTGGGCGGCGGTGGGCCTGGCCGTATTGGCGGGCGGGCTGCTGTATGCGTGCCGAGGCTTGTTTGATTCAGACGAGCCGTCATGAAAACCCCGTACCTTCGTATTTGAAGTGCAACGGTTTCCCGAATAAAAACAGGACACATCATCTGCATCCCTTCTGAACGATACCCCCTTTCAGACGACGTTTCCTTTTAAATCGACATAGAACTTTTCAGCGGTTGCATTGCCTATTATGTTTTACCGTTCAAAATGACAGACCATTTCAAAAGGAACATATTAATGTCAGAAACTGTTACCTACGATCCCTCCCGCTACGGTGCCAAAGCCGCATACACGACTTATGAAGCCGACCAGGGTACACTCTCAGCAGGTGCAACAGTCAAAAAAGCCTCTTCCATACACTCCACTGCCCACGAAGCCAGCAAACAGTCTTACGTTGACCTGCCGGTCAATGCCGCCGTTTCGTTTACAGCAAAGGCGGATGCGGATGCCGCCACCCTCCGCTATACCGTTCCCGACGGGGCAACCGGCAAAGTTGAAATCCAAGTAAACGGCAAACCCGTAGCCAACCTTGATTTATCATCAAAACACAACTGGCAGTATTTGGAAAATTATGAACACCACAAAGGCGAAGACATCAAAATCCACGATACGCCTGCTGCCGACCGTGTCGCCCGCTTCCAGTTCGACGAAGCGGGTACGCTGTTGAAAAATACATCCATCCAAAGCGGCGACACCGTTACCATCGTCAACCAATCAGGCAACACCCCGGTCGGTATCGACTTTGTTGAATTTGAAAAAGCCCCTGCCGCGATCAAACAGCCCGCAAACAGCGTCAGCATTACCGATTTCGGCGCAAAAGCAAACGACGGAATCGATGATTCGAAAGCCCTGACGGCGGCAATCGAATCGGCAAAAACCTCTGGAAAATCCGTTTACATTCCCGAAGGGCAGTTTGATTTCGACCACCAGCTCCACATCTATGCCCCTAAAGGAATCAGCATCGGCGGTGCCGGCAGGTGGCATACCAAACTGCATTTCACGAGCGAGGAACCGCCCGTTTTTGAAAACGGTACAGTGAAAAAAGGCGGCGGCATCGTGTTTGAACATGGCAGCAACAATATTGATTTCGGCAATCTGTCGATGGATTCAAATTTGACATCCCGTTTCCACCAACAAGCCAACTACAAAGGCATTTCCGGCACTTTGGGCAAAGGCTCGTCCATCCACGACATCGCCATTGAGCATTTTGAAGTAGGCATCTGGACCGGCGATTACGCCAAAGTGGACAATGAACACCCACTGCACTACACAGACGGACTGACCGTCTCCAACGCCCTCATCAGGAACAATCTCGCAGACGGCATTAATTTTGCGCAGGGAACCAGCCATTCGACCGTCATCAATTCCAACATCCGAGGCAACGGTGACGACGGTCTGGCGACATGGTCGAGCATTGCAGACCAAACAGAATCCAAAGTAGCCGAAAACAACCGCTTCCTGAACAACACCGTCGAACTCGGCTGGCGCGCGGCAGGTATCGGCATCTTCGGCGGCGCCGGACATGAAGTAGCCGGCAACCTGATTCGCGACAATGCCGCATGGTCGGGCATACGCCTCAACACCGTTTTCCAAGGACACAATTTTGACCTGAACAAAAAAGGCATTTCGGTTCGGGACAATCTGTTAATCGGCAACGGCACCCGAACCGACACATACGGACGCGAAAAAGGCTCTATCGACTTTGAAGAAGAGCATGGCGCAATCAAAAACGTCAAAGTCGAAAACAACATCATCGCCGACAACCTGTCCGATACAGCCATTACTCAGACATTGCCGATTTCAAACGGCAAAGGCATCGCCCTATCCGGCAACAACATCATCGGAAATGCGGCGGTTTCTGCCCCGTCCGCCGTTGATCATCCGGAAAAAGTTACCTCCATTACCCGTCAGGAACTCAGCAATATTCCCGATCAAAATTATTATTACGCCAACGAAACCGCCGACTTCAAATCCGTCAGCGTGACCTATATTACAGGCACGGCAGACAGCGACAGCATCAAAGGCACTGACGGCATAGACCATATTGACGGCAAAAGCGGCGACGACAACATTTATGCCGGCGGCGGCAACGATACCGTATTCGTCAGCGGTGGAACCAACTTCATCAGTGGCGGTGATGGCAACGATATCGTCAGAGGCGGCGACGGCAGAGATACCGTCAATGGAGATTCGGGAAACGATGTGATTTTCGGCAACGGCGGAGACGACCATCTCAATGGCGGGGCGGGCAATGATACGTTGTTCGGCGGCGAAAACAACGATGTCTTCTATGGCGAATCGGGCAAAGACGTACTGTATGGCGGCTCCGGCGACGACTTACTGTTTGGCGGTTTAGACGACGATATCCTGTATGGCGGCGCAGGGAATGATACCTATGTCTTCTGCTTTGGAGAGGGACACGACACCATTTCCGACAATCACGGCAACAACGCCCTCCAATTCGGACAAGGCATCGCCGTCAAGGATTTGCATATCCATGCAAGCACCGACGCAAACGGTTCAATCGATTGGGAAATCACCATTGCCAATTCAGGCGGTAAAATCACCATCGACAACCAATATCTCAAAGGCAGCAACACCGCTTCTGTCGGAGAATTCCGATTTGACGAAGGGACATTTACCGTAGAAACCCTGCTGGACAAACTGTCGGCAAGCGGTCAAACCGGCGGATTTGAAACGGTCAACAGCGGAGTCGGCAGCTTTAGCTACACCGCCGATACGGAAAACGTACAGCACTACGATGCCGTAACGCAACCGACAATTTTATAGCGGCCTGATGGAAATTTAGGAGGCGTGTGGTTTGATCCTGAATTCCACACCCCCGCAGGATATTAGGCTGATGTAACTGTATGCCGAAGTCAGGCTGAAATGTTCACGCTGTCCGTATAAACAAGAGGTCGTCTGAACCGGTTTTCAGACGACCTCTCTCAATTTTTGGCACAAAATATCTTTTTTTACACATTTTAATTTAAATCATTTCTCAAATCATAGCCATTTAAAAAATTCACGCCAAAAGCTTATCGTTCTACGCACCATCCATGCGTTATTTTCCACCGCGTCCGCCATCCAGTATTATCCCCGACTACGCTTTGTTACAATTCAGCCAATTTTATTTCTCAACATATCCCGCTATGAGTCATTCATCCTCTTGGTCTTCCAAAATCGGTTTCGTCCTTGCCGCGGCAGGCTCTGCCATCGGTTTGGGTGCGATTTGGAAATTCCCTTATACCGCCGGTACGAACGGCGGGGCAATTTTTGTCCTTCTGTTTGTCATCTTCACGATTATCGTGGCGTTGCCGGTACAACTTGCCGAGTTTTATATCGGGCGCACAGGCGGTAAAAACGCCATCGATTCGTTCAAAACCCTGCGTCCCGGTTCGCTTTGGCCTTGGGTCGGCAGGATCGGTGTGGCGGCGTGCTTCATTTTATTGTCGTTTTACAGCGTAGTCGGCGGCTGGGTTTTGAATTATGTCGTACACAGCTTCACCGGCGAAATTGCCCCGAACGTTGATTTTGGCGCCCTATTCGAAAAAACAATTTCCAATCCGACAAGTTCGATTCTTTATCAGGGGCTGTTCATGTTGATTACCATTTGGGTAGTCAAAGGCGGAATCTCTGACGGCATTGAAAAAGCAAACCGCTATCTGATGCCTGCTTTGTTTATTTTGTTTATCGTTTTGGCCATCCGCTCGCTGACCTTGCCCGGCGCGATGGAAGGCGTCAGTTTTTTATTGAAACCGGATTGGTCGAAAATCAAATCGGAAACGATGCTGACCGCGCTGGGTCAGGCTTTCTTTGCGTTGAGTATCGGTGTATCGGCAATGATTACCTACGCCTCGTATTTGGGTAAAGATCAGGATATGTTCCGCTCGGGCAATATCATTATGTGGATGAACCTGCTGGTATCGCTGCTGGCAGGCCTGGTCATCTTTCCGGCGGTATTCGCATTGGGTGCCACGCCCAGCCAAGGTCCCGGTCTGATTTTCGTGGTCTTGCCTGCCGTATTCATGAAAATTCCGTCCGGCAACTATCTGTTTGCCGTGTTCATGATGTTGGTTGTCTTTGCTACGCTGACTTCAGCGTTTTCCATGCTGGAAACCGTCATTGCGGCAACCATCCGCCAAGATGAACGCAAACGCAGCCGGCACACTTGGGCCATCGGCATTGCCATCTTTATTGTCGGCATCCCTTCTGCCCTATCTTTCGGCGTATGGAGCGATGTGCTTATTTTTAATAAATCTATTTTTGATTTATGGGACTACATTATTACTGCCATTATTATGCCGCTATGCGCATTAAGCATCTCCATCTTTACCGGCTGGATTCAAGACAGGCAGTCCGTTTTGACCCATGCCGGCATGGGCAGTACCGTACCGAAAACGCTTCTATATCTATGGCTGGGCGCGTTGCGCTACATCGCTCCGATTGCCATTATCGTGGTCTTCATCAATTCTCTTCAAATCATCTGATTTGCCACTATTTTCGACAAATAAAAAAGGACGGAAGCAAACCCGTCCTTTTTATATTTCATCACCTTATCCCTCATCCTCAAACAAAAACCCGCTTTGCGCCTCCACACCGACTTCTGGCGCTGCCATGGCATCGAGCTGGCGGTTGCGGATTTTGGTTTTCCTCATACTGAGAAGACGCATGACCTGATGCTTTTGATCATCGGTCATTTTTTGCCAATAAAGCCTTTCTTCACGGCTGCGCAGACAGCCTTTGCAATAGCCTTTGGCATTGGCTTCACAGACGCCGATACAGGGGCTGGGGATGGGAAAAAAATCAGGTTGTTCCATATTTTAAAAACGTTTGTGAAAAGAGGTCGGAACGAACCAAAAATCCGACTGCGTCCGTTTCCGTCCAAACACGACGTATATCTCGTAGGGTTTCTATATAAGACGTAAGACAATAAACAGCAGAACGCGTAAGAATTTTACTATAGCCCGTTTTAAGAACAAATCAATTTGATTTTCAGACGACCTATGCCCTGCCCTGACTATCTGCATTTTACGACTAAATCAGTTGACGCAAAGACGGATTGTTGTATTTGATATCGGCAATCATTCGGTCGTATTGGTGCATTCTACGGAGCGATCGGGTTATCAGATAGACCGAGAAAAAAATCAAACTGACCAACACAAGCAAAGGCCAAACATCCACAGCCTCGTACCATTTCGATGTCGCAATCAAGGCACTGAAAATAGACAAAGGCAGCGCGAACACGGCAATACCCGTACGCATGACGGCAAGTGCCGTGCGTTTTTCAGCAAGGAGAAGCTGCACTTGATTGATGCTGAGGATATCGTTTTGCTGTTCGGTAATCATAGGATACGCGCCCATACAAATTGACTTTGAATCACGGCAAACCGGCAAATATGGTTTTATGTTACCCGAAAGTATTGAAAATAAAAACAAAGGTCGTCTGAAAATTTTCAGACGACCCTTGCTATTCCTCTTTACACCGTTTGCGAATATTGGGCTTTGGTTTCCCTGTGGCGCAGGTGGTAGTCGAACACCATGGCGATATTGCGTATCAGGAAGCGGCCTTTGGGGGTAACGGTCAGTCCGTGCGGTTTCAGGCGGACGAGTCCGAGGGAGGCGAGTTGTTCCAAGTCGGCAAGTTCGTCTTTGAAATAGCGGTCGAACGGGATACCGAACACGCTTTCGTAGATTCGGTAATCCAAAGCGAAACGGCACATCAAATCTTGGATGATATTGCGGCGCAAAAGGTCGTCCTGATTGAGCTGGTAGCCGCGCATGATGGGCAGGTGTCCGGCATCGAGGGCAGCATAGTAGGCATCGATGTCGCGTTCGTTTTGGGAGTAGGTGCTGCCGATCTTGCCGATGGAGGATACGCCGATGGCAACCAAATCGCAGTCCGCGTAGGTCGAGTAGCCTTGGAAGTTGCGCTGGAGGAAGCCTTCTTTGAGGGCGATGGAAAGTTCGTCATCGGGTTTGGCGAAATGGTCCATACCGATGAAGACGTAACCGCGTTCTGTCAGGGTTTGAACGCAGTATTGCAGCATATCGAGTTTTTCTTCGCTGCCGGGAACGGCTTCGGTATCGATGCGGCGTTGCGGCTTGAAGATATGCGGCAGGTGGGCGTAGTGATAAAGGGCAAGGCGGTCGGGATCGAGCGACAAGACAGTGTCGATGGTGGTTTTGATGCTTTCGGCGGTTTGATGCGGCAGGCCGTAAATCAAATCGACGCTGACGGATTTGAACCCGGCTTCGCGGGCGGCATCGATGACTTCTTTGGTTTCGTCGTAGCTTTGGATGCGGTTGACCGCTGCCTGCACTTTGGGATCAAAGTCCTGAATACCGACGCTCATGCGGTTGAAGCCGAGCTTGCCGAGCATGAGGACAGTTTCGCGGCTGACTTTTCGCGGATCGATTTCGATGGAGTATTCGCCGCCGGGGATAAGTTGGAAATGTTTGCGTATCATGCGGAATACGCGTTCGATTTGGTCATCGCTTAAGAAGGTCGGCGTACCGCCGCCGAAGTGCAGTTGCGCGAGCTGATGCCGTCCGCCCAGATGCGGGGCGAGCAGCTCCATTTCTTTTTCAAGGTATTCGATGTAGGCATCGGCGCGGCTTTTGTCTTTGGTGATGATTTTATTGCAGCCGCAGTAGTAACAAATGGTGTTGCAGAAGGGGATGTGGATATAAAGCGAAAGGGGCTTGTTCAAAGCCCCCATACCGCGCTGATTCAAGGCATTGATATATTCGGCTTCGCGAAATCCGTCATGAAAACGGTCGGCTGTCGGGTAGGAAGTGTAGCGCGGACCGCTGGAAGGAAGGCTGGCGATGAGTTCGCGGTCGAACTCAGGCTTGTCATTGTTTCTATTGTGATTATTTTGTATTGGTATTACTTTCATGGCGTGTGCGTGATTAGAGTAATGATGTTAGGCAATTTTCGGATAGTTTGGTAGAATGCCACAGTATGATAAACCTGTCTTGATATGTGTCAATAACTTACGTAATCATGACAGGATAAAAACCTTAATTTTAAGGGTGTTTTATGACCACACACAATGCTATGCATCAGATGAAAACCCTGTGTTCTTCCTGTTCGCTGCGTGAACTCTGCCTGCCTGTCGGGCTTTTGCCCAATGAGTTTGCACAATTGGACGCGGTCATCCGACAGAGCCGCCGCTTGAAGAAGGGTGAATATCTGTTCCGCACCGGTGAGCCTTTCGCGTCGCTGTTTGCCATCCGTGCCGGTTTTTTCAAAACCACGGTTGCCAGTCAGGACGGTCGCGATCAGGTTACCGGCTTTTTTATGTCCGGCGAACTCATCGGCATGGACGGCATTTGCTCCCATGTCCACAGCTGCGACGCGGTGGCTTTGGAAGACAGCGAAGTGTGTGAGCTGCCCTTCACCCACATCGAAGAGCTGGGACACAACATCCCCAGTCTGAGAAGTCATTTTTTCCGGTTGATGAGCCGCGAAATCGTGCGCGACCAAGGCGTGATGCTGCTTTTGGGCAATATGCGCGCCGAAGAACGTCTGGCGGCGTTTTTGCTTAACCTGTCCCAACGCCTTTACTCGCGCGGATTTGCCGCCAACGATTTCATCCTGCGGATGTCGCGCGAAGAAATCGGCAGCTATCTGGGACTGAAACTCGAAACCGTCAGCCGCACGCTGTCCAAGTTCCACCACGAAGGCTTGATTTCGGTCGAACACAAGCACATCAAAATCCTCGACTCGCAAGCCCTCAAAAAAATGGTGTCTGGCTGTTCGCACGCCATCTGATGAATACCGAGACCATTTTCAAACAGAATCCAAGGTCGTCTGAAAAATTTTCAGACGACCTTCTTCATAAAAACCAATTATGAAACACAAGAAAAAACTCATTGCCTTGACTGCTGCCTGCGCCCTGCTCGCCTACTGGCTCTATCCCGACCAACATCCCGTTTACCCCGCAAGCGACCATTACGACCCGAAAACGCAAACCTTCTTCAACCCCGAACCGCAGCAGAAACCGACCGGCCTCGTCAGCGCATTTTGGAAGATCCTGACCGACCCGCAGGCAACGCGCCCGCCCAAACCTCTGCCTACCGTCAAGCCCGATTGGCAGACCTTCCTCGCCGCACCCGAAGGGAAAAGCCGCTTCGTCTGGTTCGGGCATTCTACCCTATTGATGCGGATCGGCGGGCAAACCGTCATTACCGACCCCGTTTTCGGCAATTCCGTCTCCCCCATCCCCATCACCATGAAACGCTTCCAACCTGCCCCCGCAGAAATCGACGAACTGCCGCCCGTCGATGTCATCTTGATTTCACACAGCCACTACGATCACCTCGAAAAAGACAGCGTGCAGGCACTCAATTCAAAAGGCAACAGCCATTTCATCGTCTCACTCGGCATGGGCGTACTGCTGAAAAAATGGGGCGTGCCGCAAGAGCGCATTACCGAACTCGATTGGTGGCAAAGTACCGAACGCAACGGCATCCGCTACACCGCACTACCTGCCCGCCACGATTCATCCCGAACCCTGACCGACCACAACCAAGCCCTGTGGTCCAGCTTTGCCATCGAACACGGCAGCGAAAAATTCTATTTTCACGGCGACTCGGCACAAGGCAGCCATTTCGACAAAATCGCCGAAAAATTCAACGGGTTCGATATCGCGTTCATCGAAAACGGGCAATACAGCGAACATTGGCCCAACAATCACCTCTTCCCCGAGCAAACCGCCCGCTATGCCGCACAGCTTGCTCCCAAACGCTTCATGCCCATCCACTGGGGCGCCTACGCCATGGCACTGCACGCTTGGAACGAACCCCTGCTGCAAAGCATCCCGCTGGCACGCAGTTTGGGCGTGAATCCGTTGACCCCGCTGATGGGGCAAGTCTTTGATGCCGATACCGCCACGCAAGACTGGTTTGCCGAACCTTTACAATAAAGCTGCCCAGGGGTCGTCTGAAAACAAATACAGCAAGTTCCATCAAGTCATAAATATAGTGGATTAACTTTAAACCAGTACGGCGTTGCCTCGCCTTAGCTCAAAG
>CAUSOO010000006.1:0-56521 GCA_963533245.1 uncultured Neisseria sp. | reverse complement strand
CCTCTGCTCCCAAAGCAGATGCGCTAACCGGGCTGCGCTACGCCCCGACTGAAGAATGGGAATATACAGATACGCTGAAATCCTGTCAATCCAATTTGAGATCATTTTTCTTTTTTCTAAATTATCTGTTTATTTTTATTTAAAATTTAATTTTTCGCCTACTTCATATCGAGTGTAATGCCGTTCAAAAATACAGTTTCGGTTTTTGCTGTTATCCGACTGCCAAATCGGTTTAAAAATGCGATAATTGCGTTTGCTATTTATTGATAACCAAATGGAAATTTCATGACAGCCCAATTGATCGACGGTAAAAAAATATCGCAGGAGCGTTTGCAGCTGGTATCCGCTGCGGTAACCAAACGGCTTGAATCCGGATTGCGTGCGCCTTGTTTGGCCGTGGTGTTGGTCGGTGACAATCCTGCCAGTGCCGTATATGTCCGCAACAAAAAATCGGCATGCCAAAAATGCGACATCCGGTCTTTGTCTTATGAGCTGCCAGCGTCGACTTCTCAGGAAGATTTGCTGAAGCTGATTGATGAATTGAACGAAAACGCGGAAGTAGACGGTATTTTGGTGCAGCTTCCGCTTCCTGAAGGCTTAGACAGTCAGGCTGTTTTGGAACGTATCCATCCGGACAAAGATGTGGACGGTTTCCATCCTTATAACGTGGGTCGTTTGGTGGTAAAAATGCCGCTGATGCGCCCTTGTACGCCCAAGGGTGTGATGACGCTGCTGGAAGCTTACGGCATCGATCCGAAAGGCAAGAAGGCGGTGGTCGTCGGGGCATCGAATATTGTCGGACGCCCGCAGGCATTGGAGCTGCTGCTTGCCCGCGCCACGGTAACGATTTGCCACAGTGCGACGGAAAACTTGGACAAGGAAGTCGGGGCTGCCGATATTGTGGTGGTAGGCGTCGGGATTCCCAATTTTGTCAAAGGGGAATGGATTAAACCCGGCGCGGTGGTGATTGATGTCGGGATTAACCGTTTGGAAGATGGCAGCCTGTGCGGCGATGTGGAATTTGATGTGGCAAAAGAACGGGCGGGCATGATTACCCCGGTACCCGGCGGGGTCGGTCCGATGACGATTGCTACTTTATTGGAAAATACTTTACATGCTGCGACGCTGCATGATTAAACTGCTATAAACGGACACGATACGGCGGGCGGCAGATTGGCGGCTTCATGTTCAACCGCTGGAAAACATTATTCGACGTGGCGGAACATGCCTAAAGTCAATCTGTCCAGCCCTGCCAAATCTTGTTGCGTACTGACTTCGGCAAAGCCGTTTGCCGTCAAAATCTGCCGCACTGCTGCGCCTTGGTTGTAACCATGTTCCAGCAGCAGCCATCCGCCCTCTTTTAAAAACTCCGGCGCGCGCTGCGCCAGCTCTCGAATACAGCTCAAGCCGTCGGCAAAATCTGTCAACGCCGTTTGCGGCTCGAATCTCAAATCCCCTTGGCTCAAATGCTCGTCGCCGGCTTCGATATAAGGCGGATTGGAAACAATGACATCGAAGCGGTGTTTGTCTTCAGACGACGTCTTATCCGTCTCAAACCACGAACCCAATGCAAACTCGACCCTTGCGCCCAGAGTTTCCGCGTTTTTACGGGCAATCGCCAACGCTCCGCCGCTGATGTCGGAAGCGCGCACTGCCGCATCCGTTCTTTCCAAAGCCATCGTCACGGCAACCGCCCCGCTGCCCGTTCCCAAATCCCAAACCTGTCCGTTTTCAGGAAGATGCCCGATAACCGCCTCCACCAAATGCTCGGTTTCGGGACGGGGAATCAACACGTCGGGACCGACTTCAAACCATCGTCCGTAAAACTCCCGTCCGCCCAAAATATACGCTATCGGCTCGCCTTTCAGACGACGTGCCTGCAGAATATCCAGTTGCGCGGCTACTGCTTCCGGCAGCGGATCGGCGCCTTGCGTGACCAACTGCACACGGCTATAACCGCCTGCATGTTGCAGCAACATACGGGCTTCGAGTCTCGGCAACTGCGAATGGCGCAGCCATTGGTCTAAGGTCATGTCGTGTTTGTCCTGAGTTTGTACGGGTAACGGTGAGGGGTCCTGTTTATCTTAATCTTTGCGCGGCGGCCAATAGACGTCTTCTTTTTTGACGATACCGCGTTTGAGGATATCGGCGGCAAGGGCGGCGGTGTCGGGCGGATTTTGGTAGAACGCCGCGTCTTCCTTGCTCATTGCCGAGTAGATGCCTTTCCAGTGGGTTTTGGCGGGAGGCAGGGGGAGGACTTCGTCTAGGCGCGGGAAGGTGTAGAAGGGGTTGCCGCTTTTAGTGCCTGTGCCTTTCAGAGCAACTTTCAATTCTTTATAAGCTGCTTCTCGGATGGGGTCTGCATGAATATCGGAAAAATCCTTCATAAGCTCTTTATTCTTAGCAAAAACCATTTTTAGACTTAAGGCAGCTTCACCGCCTCCTTCGCCACCGTGGCGCACTGCGCTGTGCATCAGTAACAGCGATTCTTTTAAATTACCGTGACGAATTTCCTTAACCATGGATAATTCTTCCATAGCAGCCGAAAAACCCTGTCTAGCTGCACAGTCGAGCAACAGTTCGCGCGTGTTAAAATCTTTAAATTGTTTACCATAAATCCGTGCTAATTCATACTGCGCCAGCGGTACGCCTAAATCTACCGCTTTTTGCAGGTAGGCAAGAGCGAGTTTATGGTTGTGACTGTAACCCGCATTTCCTTCATATAGCGCATCAAACAACCAGTAGTTTGCCATTGCCAAGTTTTTGTCTAAACCGTAATGCAGCCATTTGCGGGCACGACGGGGCTGGGGAGCATACAAAGTACCGCTTGCCCCTTGTCCGTTGGTATAAAGTAAATAAAGGTTGTTGATTGCCTGATAATGCCCCTTCGACGCTGCCGCTTCATATAGGGTAATCATATCCTGAGCCTGCCGCGTATTCTTGCGCCAACCTTCAGCATGAATCAGAGTGGCGGCACGATACCAAAGATGGGATTCGGCATCGGGTGGAGACGGCGGCGTCCATGTGGCGCAGGTGTATTGGGTGCGCTTCGAATCAAAGGCTTTGGGCGCTGGATGGGTCTGGGTGTAATCGCGGTCGGATTGGGAAAGTGAAACCGAACCGCAGGAAACCAGCAGGGGGACAAGCAGGGCGATGAAAGTGAGTTTGTTCATGGTATGTGTTGATTGTGTTTGTGTTGAGGTCATCTGAAACTGGCAATCAGGTTTCAGACGACCTTTTTTAAATGTTGTGTCTTGATTCCAATTACAGCCCGTGATCTTCGGGAGGCTCGGGAGGGCGCGGCGACCAGTAAACTTCTTCTTTTTTGACGATACCGCGTTTAAGGATATCGGCGGCAAGGGCAGCGGTATCAGGCGGATTTTGGTAGAACGCTGCGTCTTCTTTACTCATTGCGGAATAGATGCCTTTCCAGTGGGTTTTGGCTGGTGGCAGAGGGAGGACTTCATCTAGACGCGGGAAGGTGTAGAAGATATTGCCGCTGGTAGTGTCCGTGCCTTGAAGTGCTACATATAGTTCATGATAGGCTGCTATTCGAACGGGGTCGGCAGGGAGAGCGGAAAATTCCTGCATAAAACCTTTTGACTCCCCAAAAATGTCTGTCAATATTAAGGCTGATATTCCCCCTTTTTCGCCTCCATACCGTACGGCATTGTGCATCAGTGACAGTGCCTCATCTAATTTGCCGTCCATTGCCTTCAACATTCCCAATTCATACATTGCCGCTGAAAATTTCTGCTTGGCGGCACAATCAAGCAATACTTGAGCGGTTTTTAAATCTTTGAGCTCTATATCGTAAATCCGTGCCAATTCATACTGCGCCAATGGGACGCCTAATTCCACTGCCTTTTGCAGGTAGGCAAGGCCGAGTTTCGGGTCGTAATAACCTGCATGGCCGTCATACAAGGAGTCAAACAGCCAGTAGTATGCTATTGCCCAATCCTTCTCCAAGCCATAATGCAACCATTTGCGGGCGCGGTCGGGACGTTGGTCAAACAAATCCCCCATCGCACCTTGGGTGCCGGTGTAGAGCAGATAGAGATTGTTGATGGCACGGTAATGTCCGCGACTTGCCGCCGCTTCGTACAGAATCACCATATCCTGCAACTCTTGCGCGGTTCTGCGCCAACTTTGGGCATGGAGTAAGGTTGCCGCCCGATACCATTGCTCGGCTTCGGCATCAGTGTCGGACGGCGGTGTCCAAGTGGCGCAGGTGTATTGGGTGCGGTTGGGGTCGAATGCTTTGGGAGCGGGATGGGTTTGGACGTAATCGCGGTCGGGCATGTTAGGAGATGCCGAACCGCAGGAAACCAGCAGGGGGATAAGTATGGCGATGAAAGTGAGTTTTTTCATGGTATGTGTTGATTGTGTTTTTGTTGAGGTCGTCTGAAAACGGATTTCGGATTTCAGACGACCTCTTTATGGGTTTCAACCTATCCTTTTAAACGGCGGCAGGCTGGCTAGTAATTGTTGGCCGTACCGCTGCGTTTTGACGCGGTTGTCGAGGATGGTCACGCGGCCGTAGTCTTGTTCGGTGCGGATGAGGCGGCCGACGGCTTGGATGAGTTTGATGCCGGCTTCGGGAACGGTGATTTCGATGAAGGGGTTGCCGCCGCGCTGTTCTATCCAGCGGTTTTGGGTTTTTTCGATGGGGTTGTCGGGCATGGCGAAGGGGAGTTTGGCGATGATGACTTGCACGCAGGCGGTGCCGGGCAGGTCGAGTCCTTCGGCGAAGCTGTCGAGTCCGAAGATGATGCTGGCTTTGCCTTCTTCTATGGCTTGGTGGTGTTTTTGCAGGAGGACGGCTTTGGGCAATTCGCCTTGTACGAGTAAGAGCGGCAGGTAGTCTTCGGGCAGGCGCAGGGCGACATCCTGCATTTGTTTGCGCGAGGAAAACAGGACGAGCGTGCCGATGGCTTCGGTGGGCGAAATGAGCTTGGGCAGCCATTCGACGATGGCGGCGGTGTGCGCGGCGGGGTCTTTGGGGCTGGCGTGTACGGGCGGAATGTAGAGTTCGCCTTGTGCGTCGAAATCAAACGGGCTTTCTAGGGCGAGGGTGGTGGTTTCGGGCAGCCATTGCAGTCCGGTTTGGCGCAGGATCAGGTTGAAGCTGCCCAAGGATTGCAGGGTGGCGGAGGTCAACACTGCGCCTGCCGCGCGCCGCCACAGGCTGTTGGCGAGGTGGGACGCGCTGCTGATGGGGCTGGCGTTGAAAATGTAGTCGTTTTTGTCGTCGGCGCGGCGGGTTATCCATTTTGCCAGCGGTTCTTCGCCCTCGAGCGGGACGGTGGAAAGTAAATCCCATGTGGCGGTGATTTGTTCGATGCGGGCGCGGAATACGCCGAATTCGGTACTCAGGCGGTCGATTTGCGCGCTGTTTTGGTCTTTGTCGCGGCGGGCGGCGGACAGGGCGTCGTTGAGGCTGTTGATGTGTTTGTAGAGGCTGCGGGCGGCGATGGCGGTGTTGGAAACGGTGGTTTCGAGACCTTCTGGGATTTTGCCGTCTTCCCACAGCCAAGTCGGTTCGCTGTTGGTCCGTCTGTCGTTTTCAGACGACCCCAAGCTCAAAGACGGCTCTTCGGCAAGGTGGAACTGCCATTCGTGCAGGCTTTCGAGCAGCGAGGCGGCAGCTTCATCGGCAAGGTTCGCCAGCTCGCCTTTGTCGGTGAGTGCGGCAATTTTGCCGGTAACCTGCGGCAGTTTTTCCAACGCCCACACCGCTTGGTTCCACGAATGCTCGGCGGCAAACTGGCTGAGCGCTTTCTTGGGCAGGTGGTGCGCTTCGTCGATGCAGTAGAAGCTGTTTTCAGGGTCGGGCAAAATCACGCCGCCGCCCATGCTGATGTCGACCATCAGCAAATCGTGGTTGGTTACGACAACATCGACGGTTTCCAGCGTGTCGCGGGCAAGGTAAAACGGGCATTCGGAGCGGTTCGGACAGGCGGCTTTGAGGCAGCCGTAGTTGTCGTTGTTCACCTTCATCCAGATGGTGTCGTCAATTTTTTCCGGCCAAGTGTCGCGGTCTCCGTTGAACCGTCGGGCGGAAAATTCGTCGGCGATGTCGCGCAGCAGCTTCAATTCTTCGGGCTTGGGTTTGCTGTCCCACAAGACGGCAGGGGCTTCGAAGCCGAGCAGGTTTTGCTGGGCGTTGCTTTGCGTGAGTTGGTAGAGTTTGTAGGGGCAGAGATAGCGGCCGCGCCCTTTGGCAAGCGCGAAGGTCAGTTCCAAACCGCTTTTTTCGACCAGAAACGGCAGATCGCGGTCAACCAACTGCTCCTGCAAGGCAACCGTCGCGCTGCTCACAATCAGCCGCTTGCCGCGCGTCTGCGCCATAATGCCGCCCGCCAGTAGGTAGGCAAGCGATTTGCCCACGCCGGTTGGCCCTTCGATTACGGCAATGCTCTCGCCCTCGCGCTTGGGCGGCTCGCCGCCTTCTTCGCGCGTCAACGTCCGCGAAAAAGCGTTGGCAACCGCCGCAATCATTTCCCGCTGCGAAGCGCGCGGACGGAAACCGGGCAGGTTTTTGCCGATATTTTGGTAATGGTCGCGGATGGCGTTTTTTTCTAAATCGGTGAGCATTGAGGTCGTCTGAAAAGGTGGGTTTGCTTATGAATTTGTTATTTTAGCATTTTTCGCGGACGGGTTCGGGAGAGATGGGAGGGATCGTCTGAAAAGCATATTTTGTGTTTTCAGACGACCTTTGGTAAGGAAAGCCACATCGGGACAGGGGATTTGAACCGTTGCCGTTCCTGTTGCCGTCATTCCCGCACAGGCGGGAATCCATTTTTGAAATTCAAAAACTGTTTTTCAAATCAAGGTTTCTCAAGTTTTACGATGGATTCCCGCCGTAGCCTCTCCTCGCGTAGGCGGGGGCGGGAATGACGGAATTTGATGAGATACCGTATTTAAAGTTAAGTATGTTTGCTAGGGAGATGGGCAGCGGCGGTTTGGGGCGGGTGGGGTCAATTTCTTGGTGCATCGTTGAAATAAAGATAAGGGCGCATGATTGCGCCCCTTCGGTTTTCAGACGACCCCTTAAGCTTGGCGGGGTGCTTAAGCCGTTTTGTTCCGCAACGGCAGTTTGATATGCGGCTTAGCGGGTTTGGGCGCTTCTTTCAAGCCCAGTTCGATTTGCTGCTCTTCGCTCAACAAATTGCTCCAGTCACCTTTTTTATACCACTCGCGCCCGTCCAATTCGATGGGGTGCTGGATGCGCTCGCAGCCGTTGCCGCACTGTAAATCATCTTCTTTACAATATTTGTCGCAACCCCAGCAGATGCGCTCCGGCGCTTTGGGGAAGATGGGGAATTTTTTTGCCATGGTGTGAAATCCTTGTTTTTATTTTCATGAAATTATAAATGATTCGATTGCGGCAGCTTGGTTTTTGTACGTCTTTTTACGCTGGACAGTTAAGAAATGTATAAGGTCGTCTGAAATAGCCAGCCGATTCATGTTATATTTATACAGACAGCATATCAACCTATTCGACAAAACTAATCCGCCATATGGCACTCAAACGGCGGGAAGCCTGATATTTGAAACTATTTTTAAAGCAATCAATCAGTTGGATTTACTGTTAATTTCTTTAAAATTCAGTATGATATATTACGCTCTGATATAATGTGCGGGCAAGGCGTACGGAAGCCGGCGTCTTGTCTTTTTTCAACTTTAGATACTAAGGAACTTATATGTGCGGTATCGTCGGCGCCATCCGCGCCAATCACAATGTAGTCGATTTTCTGACCGACGGTCTCAAACGCCTTGAATACCGGGGCTACGACTCGTCGGGTATCGCCGTGAACATGGACGGCAAAATTAAGCGCGTGCGCCGTGTCGGCCGCGTGCAGCTGATGGAAGACGCCGCGCGCGAAAAAGGCGTGTTCGGACACATCGGCATCGGCCATACCCGCTGGGCAACCCACGGCGGCGTAACCGAACCCAACGCCCACCCCCACATCTCCGGCGGCATGATTGCCGTCGTTCACAACGGCATCATCGAAAACTTCGAAGCCGAACGCGAACGCCTCAAAGCCTTGGGTTACACCTTCGAATCGCAAACCGACACCGAAGTCATTGCCCACAGCGTCAATCACGAATACACCCAAAACGGCGGCAAACTGTTTGAAGCCGTCCGCGCTGCCACCGCCCGTTTCCACGGCGCATACGCCATCGCCGTGATGGCGCAGGACAAACCCGAAGAAATGGTCGTTGCACGCATGGGCTGCCCGCTCTTGGTGGCATTGGGCGACCAAGAAACCTTCATTGCCTCCGACGTATCCGCCGTCATCGCCTTTACCCGCCGCATCGCCTATTTGGAAGACGGCGACATCGCCGTATTGAGCGCGAACGGCATCGACAAACTGATTGACAAAACCGGTGCCGAAACCCAACGCAAAGTCAAAGTATCCGAGTTGTCGCTCGCTTCGCTGGAGTTGGGCCCATACAGCCACTTCATGCAGAAAGAAATCCACGAACAGCCGCGCGCCATCGCCGATACCGCCGAAGTCTTCCTTGACGGCGGCTTCGAGCCCGAAAACTTCGGCGCGAACGCACGCGAAGTGTTCGATGACATCCACAGCATCAAAATCCTCGCCTGCGGCACGTCCTACTACGCCGCGCTGACCGCCAAATACTGGCTCGAATCCATCGCCAAAATCCCGACCGACGTCGAAATCGCCAGCGAATACCGCTACCGCGACGTGATTGCTGATCCGAAACAACTGATCATCACCATTTCCCAATCCGGCGAAACCTTGGACACGATGGAAGCCCTGAAATACGCGCAGTCTTTGGGACACCAACACAGCCTGTCCATCTGCAACGTCATGGAATCCGCTCTGCCGCGCGAAAGCGAATTGGTGCTGTACACCCGCGCCGGTGCAGAAATCGGCGTCGCTTCCACCAAAGCGTTCACCACGCAACTGGTTGTATTGTTCGGCTTGGCGGTAACGCTGGGCAAACAGCGCGGTTTGGTTTCCGCCGAAAAAGCGCGCGAATACGTCGAAGAACTGCGCCAACTGCCTGGCAGCATCCAACACGTTCTCAACCTTGAGCCGCAAATCGCCGCGTGGGCGCAAAAATTTGCCAAGAAAAACAGCGCACTGTTTTTAGGCCGCGGCATCCACTTCCCGATTGCCCTCGAAGGCGCGTTGAAGCTGAAAGAAATCACCTACATCCACGCCGAAGCCTATCCCGCAGGCGAATTGAAACACGGCCCACTGGCATTGGTGGACGAAAACATGCCCGTCGTCGTCATCGCACCGAACGACGGCTTGTTGGACAAAGTCAAAGCCAATATGCAGGAAGTCGGCGCACGCGGCGGCGAACTCTTCGTCTTCGCCGATTTGGACAGCAATTTCAACGCCACCGACGGCGTGCACGTCATCCGCGCCCCGCGCCACGTCGGCGTACTCTCGCCGATCGTGCATACCATCCCCGTGCAGCTCTTGTCTTACCACGCCGCCCTCGCACGCGGCACGGACGTGGACAAACCGCGCAATCTGGCGAAATCGGTTACGGTTGAATAAAGCCCGATTTGAACGGTAAAAGGTCGTCTGAAAACTGGGAAACCTAAGTTTTCAGACGACCTTGGATTCGGATTTCAAGTGCAACACTAGGGTACCAGTGGTTGGAACAGATTTAAGAATAAAACACTTGGCGTTTCGTAGCCAAGTGTTTTTCTTGGCCGGTGGTTCAACTCATCTTGAACCCTGCGTATCTCCCGATTGCTCATATTTCGGAAATCGGTCTGTTTGGGGAAATATTGTCGGATGAGTCCGTTGGTGTTTTCATTCAACCCTTTTTCCCACGAATGGTAAGGGCGGCAAAAATAGGTTTCCGCTTTTAATGCTTTGGCTATTTTGGTGTGTTGGTAGAACTCTTTGCCGTTATCCATGGTGATGGTGTGGACTCTGGCTTTATATGCCCTTAATACCCTAATGGCCGCCCGGGCAGTGTCTTCGGCTTTTAAGTTCTTTAATTTGCAGATGATGGTGTAGCGGGTAGTGCGTTCGACCAAGGTCAATAACGCGCTTTTCTGATTTTTGCCGACGATGGTGTCGGCCTCCCAATCGCCGATGCGGGTTTTCCGGTCGACGATGGCGGATCGGTTTTCTGTGCCGACGCGGTCGGGCACTTTGCCTCTGGTCCATGTGCTGCCGTAGCGTTTGCGGTAGGGTTTGCTGCATATTCTGAGATGTTGCCACAAAGTGCCGCCGTTGCTTTTGTCTTGGCGGAGGTAGCGGTAAACGGTGCTGTGATGGAGTGTGATCCCGTGGTGTTTGCGCAGGTAGGCGCATACCTGTTCGGGACTGAGTTTGCGGCGGATAAGGGTGTCGATGTGTTGAACCAGCTGCGAATCGAGCTTATAGGGTTTTCGCTTACGCTGTTTGGTCAGCCGGCTTTGCTTCTGTGCTTTTTCGGCGCTGTATTGCTGTCCTTGGATGCAGTGCCGCTTGATTTCTCGGCTGATGGTGTGGGGTGGTGTTAGTTTTGTCATAGATATATAACGAGAAAAAAAGGCGGAAATTATTGAAAGACTAAGGAAATTTAAAAAAGTGGGGGAAATTTTAGAATTGCGAAAAAAGCGCGAAATCTGACAGTTTTTTGTCGGTTTCGCGCTTTTTTTGTCATGGGAATTATCGGGAAGTTGTTTATTTTGATATGCCGCAGCTCCAGAGGTATTTGCCGAGGATTTGGAAGTCGGCGGGGGTGGTGGCGGACAGGGTCAGTTGGGTTGTCGGGTAGATGGATTTGTTTGGGTTGTCGCTGATGATGTTGAGCGTATCGGCGGTCAGGCGTTGCAGGCGTTTGACACGGAGTTCGTCTTGCTGCCGGAACAGGTAGATTCCTTCACGGGTGTAGCGCGTGGCGGTTTGCCATAGGACGGTGCCTTGGTCGATTAGGGTTGGGAACATGCTGTCCCCGTCGATACGGGTACAGAAGCAGTCTGCCGGCGAGAGTTGCAGGTGTTTGAAAAAGGCGGTTCGGAACCACATGGCTTCGGGGTCGGTATCCCACGGTATTGCGCCGCTGCCTGCGCTGGCGAAGACTTCTTTGTAATAGCGGACGGGTACGATGTCGCGCGTATCCTGACGCGCCGCCCAGTCGGCGTAATCCATATTTTCGATATGCGCCACTTCGGGCTGAGTGTTGCGGACTTCAAGCGGCGTGTCTGTATCCGCGCCATCTATCAAATGGAGCAAGCCTTTTTGTTCCAATTCTTCAATAACATAGTCAGGGATTGTGTAGAGTTTTTTTTCACCATTTTTCCCACCTTTCCCAGGCACTATTTCAAATTCCCAGTTTTGGCTTTCAGCTCGACTTGCTACTCCCGGTCTGCTGGTAGGTAATCCTGAATTAATTCCTAAGTCTTTCGCAAATTTGGCTATTTCAATGATTTGCGTAGTGTCTAGTCGTAACTTTGCCATCTTGTAATCTCACTTTACTACTTTTTGGAAAAGTAGTAAGAAATATATAAAAAATAATTTACTTTATAAACAATCAATTATTACAAAGTTGTAAAGTTAGTTGTAAGATTGTATTGCAATTAACGCTTTACTACTTTACTATGTTTACAACTTCAGAACGGAACTTTTAAAGTATAACCGATTTTGAATTGTTCTTTAACAATTTGGAAATAGCCAAAAAAATGACGGGTATTCGACCCGTCAGGAAGGAGACTGTTTAACAGGTCGTCTGAAACGGTTCGGACGACCGATTAAGCGGTTTTGGTTGAATTTTGTGGGCGAAGCCCACGCTACATACTTTTATATAGAAAGGAAATGAAAGATGAAATACGAAAAGCCAGGCATCACCCCTTTTGCGAATGACGGTTTAGGGCTGCCATTTCCGCGCCCGCATCAAATGCGGTGGGCGGGAAGAGATTCAAACGGGCGGCTTCGTCCATCAGAAGCTCAAAGAAATCTGCTGAAGGCTCAAGCGCACCTTTTTTCGAGCAGGCGTCTGCATAACCGTATCGCAACAGTAGGGTATGCAGCAGCAAACCGTCTTGCAGCCGCAGCCATTGGGCATAAACAAATAACGGGTAGTGTTCGGGGTAGGCTGCTATGGTTTCTTGCCGTGATTTGCCGCCAGCCTTATAAGCTGCAAATGGCGCACTATGTTCGGCAAGCCATGATTGGTAAGTGTCCCAATCGCTGATGAAACCGCTGACGAAACGGTGCTGCTCGGGGTCGAGCCGCCACCAGTCGTCAGCCAGATCGTAGAGCTGGGCAATGCTTAAATACTTGGACGTTTTATATTCGGACATGACGTTATCCTCGGTGTGAATGGAAACGTCATTTTTACATATAAGATGATGGAAGGAAATAAAAAGAGATGAACGGTATGCATCCTGAAATGATACGGGCGGAAATTAAGATGAAGGGGCGAACTTTAACAGATGTAGCCAGACTTTATGAGCTATCCCCAAAGGTAGTCATGATGGCTTTAAAAAAGCCAAGTTTATCAGGGGAACTAGCGATTGCGGATTTTCTTGGTAAGTCTCTGCATGAGCTATGGCCGGAACGGTGGACGAAAGACGGGCGGCGCATCCGCCCCCGCTATGCTTATTTATATAAAGAGGCGGCAGCATGAAAACGCATTATTCGATTTTGGAACTTCTGGAAATGAAGTTAGAAAATCTGCCAACAACGAAAATGGGGTTGGGTAGTAAAGTTGTAAGGGAATCCTGGCCTTTTATAGAAGTCGCCGGTAAAGGCGGAAAAGGTGGCAAACGCCGCGAATATGCACCACCCCCGGAGGTGTTGAAACTGATTCAGGCGAAGAAGCTGAACGAGGTTTTGGGCGTGTTGTCAGATTTGCCCGAACTTCAGCCCTCTTCCCAGCCCTCTCCCACAGGGAGAGGGGGTGCGGGTTTGCCCTCTCCCGATGTGAGAGGGGGAGAGTTGGCCATCGGCGTTACGGACGGTTCGACGGAGCAACAACGGTTGTGCGAATCGGCCCGGCGCGGGGTTTTGTCGGCGGTCGAGCGGGTAATGGCGGAATCGGGCGTATCGAAGGAGGCGGCGATGACGACTGTTTTGACGCAGGCGAAGATGCCGGGCTTCGAACATATTGCGAAGCTGTTTTCTTTGGCGGCAGACGGGCGCGGCGGCGGCGGAAAGCTGCCGAGCGTACGGACAATCAAGCGGTGGTTTGCGGCGCGCGAATCGAACAGCCTCGCGCCGAAATCCAGAACCGAGGATATGAACGTCCCGTCTTGGCTGCCTGTGTTTTTGGAATGCTACCGGCTGCCGATGAAGCCTTCTGTTTCCGAAGCTTACCGCTTGTTTGTGAACAGGCTGGAGGCTTTACCCTCTCCCCAACCCTCTCCCACGGGGAGAGGGGGTAATGCGGCGGGTTTGCCCTCTCCCCAGCTCTCTCTCGCAGAGAGAGGGGGTGATGTGCCGAGTATCCATCAGGTGCGCCGGTGGTTGGGCAAGCTTGGCAATGTGGAGCGTGAACGCGGACGCCGCGGGGCGCGGGATTTGAAAAATATTCTGCCGCACAAACGGCGCGATTTCCTGCATTTGAAACCTGCCGCCATCTACACCGCCGACGGTCATACATTTGATGCGGAGGTATTGAATCCGTTGTCGGGTCTGCCGTTCAGACCTGAAATTACGACGGTTTTGGACGTTGGTACAAGACGTTGTATGGGCTGGAGCGTGGGGCTGGCGGAAAGCCGGTTTACTGTGCTGGAAGCTTTAAGCCACGCGAGCCGCGCGGCCATCGGTGCGCTTTGGTATGTGGACTGGGGTCGTGGCTTTGAAAACCTGATGATGACGGATGAGGCAACGGGTCTGATGGGCAGGCTGGGCATGACGATGACGCATTCGCGGGCTTATAACTCGCAAGCGAAGGGCGCGTCGGAACGCAGCCATAATATTTTCACGCGGGCGGCGGCGAACCTGCCGTCTTTTGTGGGGAAAAATATGGACGACGAGGCGCGGCAGAAGCTGTTTAAGCTGTCGCGCAAGGAAGTCCGCCTGCACGGGAAGATTTTGAATTCGCCGATTCCGACTTGGGACGAGTTTAAGGGCTATATCGAACGGGTGGTGGACGAATACAACGACCGACCGCACCGTTCGCTGCCTAAGTTTACCGACCGCGAGGGCAAACGCCGGCATATGTCGCCTAATGAGTTTTGGGCTTTGAAGGTGGCGGAGTTTGGCGAGCCGCCGAGGGTGTCGCCGGAGGAGGAAGGGTATTTGTTCCGACCGCAGGTGATGCGTACGGTACGGCGCGGGGAGGTGTCGCTGTTCAGCAATACCTATTATTCCGCCGAACTGATGGAGTTCAACGGCGAAACGGTCCGGGTCGGCTACGATGTGCAGGACGCGCTTTGGGTTTGGATTTACGACGATGTCGGCCGCCTTATCTGCAAAGCGGAATGGCATGGCAACTCGACGGACTATATGCCTGTCAGCGTCTTGGAGCGCGCGGAAGACAAACGCAACGACGAGCGTCTGAAACGCAACGAGCTGCAACAGCAAAACATCTTGAAAGAACGCCGCGTACCGACCATCGAACATCAGGACTCGGTCAATATCGGGGGAATGGTGCTGGATATGGGCCAAATCAAGGCTAAGGCTGCCGCATTGGCAGCACGCCGAAACCGTGAGGATGATTTAACGGTCGAGGCTGTGGCAGTGAAGACGGTGGAAATGCCGTCTGAAACGGAAGCTGCCGCGGGCTGGTCGGTACCGTCCGAAGCATCGGAGCGGTTTGCGCTGTATCAGCGTCTTTGCGGTCAGACGGATTTGCCGCCGCAGGCGCAAAGATGGCTGGAGCGGTATCCGCAAAGCAATGAGTATAAGGCGTTGTCCAAACGGGCGATGCTGGCTTGATTTTAATTTTAAGGAAACACGATGAAAGTTAAATTTAGAGTACGAAATATCAAGGGTGGTCGGATTTTGCGCCGCTTCGATGAATGTAAATCGGAATCGGCGTTGATGGATGCCGCCATCGCCCGACGGAATCGGGCAATGGCGGAACGGAGGGCGCGGTTGATGGCGGAAATGCTAGGTGCGCGAGGCGGTAAGCATGATGTCGTAGATAAAGTCTAGGTCGGCGTCGTTTTCGGGGTTCTTGTCTTCCAACTGATTGAGCAGGCGGGCGCATTCCGCCTCTGTCATCGCATCCGCCCGAATATTCGCCGCCAACAGGCGGGCAATCAGTATTTCCAACATTGTGATGGTGCGTTCGGTTTCCTGCTTGTGGACGGCAAAATTGGCTTTCAGGAGGTTCAGTTCTTCTTGCAGGGCTTGGATTTCATTCATTTCAGACGACCTTTCGGGGTTTTAAACAAGGTTTATTCACTATTTTAAAAGGATTTTAAAAATGAAAATTGCAAATATCAACAATCTGTCTTTGGTCTCCGTTGCAATGGAGCGTTTGGTCAACCGTCAGGACGGTTTGCCGGGTTTGGGTGTGTTGTACGGCCCTTCGGGTTTCGGCAAGACGACGGCGACGGTGGCGGTGGCGAATGAGACACGCGCTTACTATGTCCAGCTGCGCAGCGCATGGAGCAAAAAGACGCTGTTGGAAAAAATCTGCTTCGAGATGGGCTTGCCGCCTGCCCGGACGGCGGCGGGTTGTTTGGATGTGATCTGCGAACAGTTGGCCGCCAGCCAACGTCCGTTGATTTTGGATGAGGCGGACTATTTGGTTACGCATAAGGGATTGGTCGAGCTGGTGCGCGACATCTACGAGGGCAGCCAAGCCCCGCTGATGTTGGTGGGCGAGGAGATGTTGCCGACCAAGCTGAAGAAATTCGAGCGTTTTCACGGCCGCGTGTTGGCTTGGGTACCTGCACAACCTGTCGATTTGGCAGACGCGGAAGAGTTGGCGAAGGTTTACGCACCTGATTTGACGTTTGAAAAAGATGCGTTGGCTTATTTGGTGGATTTGGCGCACGGCTCGGTACGCCGCGTAACGGTCAATCTGGTCAATCTGTTGGAGCTTGCCAACCAGCAAGGCTTGGATACGGTAACGCGCGAGATTTGTGCGAAAGCCGACCTGTACAAGGGCGAAGCACCTAAACGCGGGGTTAAATTATGAGCGTGACGACATTGACGAAGCCCCGCAACCGCCGACAAGAGATTTGGAACTGTCTGCGGGGCAATAAGGACAGGTTCCTGACGCTCTCTGAAATCGCCGAAGCCTGCCAACTGAGCGGGAATACGGTGTACGGGTACTTAAAGTCTCTTAATAAGGGCGGGTTTGTATCGGTACAGAAGAAAGCAGGCATTGGCAGCCCGTGCAGATACCGGCTGGAGCGGGATACGGGTATGGATGCGCCCCGCTTGTCTGATGACGGTCAGCCGTTGAAATGCCCGGTAACTGAAGCCTTGTGGCGGACAATGCGGATTTTGAAAACCTTTGACTTAGACGGCCTGACGGCTCACGTCAATATGACGCACCCTGTCAGCCGCAGCATGGTCAGGGTTTATGCGCAACACCTTGAAAAGGCGGGGTATCTGAAAAACACGGGCAACGCGCGGAAAAAATCGTTTGTCCTTTTGAAGAATACGGGATCGAAAGCACCGCAGCTGCTGGCTGTCAGAGAGGTGTACGACCCGAATATCAACGAAATTGTATTAAGGGAGGTTCCTGATTATGAATGAAAAAGATTATATGAAAGAAGATTGGTACGCGGTTTTGAAGGAAGAGGTCGCGAAAGACGGACTGATGAAGACTGCGGCAAAACTCCGATACAGCGCGACAAGTATCAGTCTGATTTTGAACGGCAAATACAACGGCAAGCCTGACAAAGTGGCGGCGAAAGTGGCGGATGTGTTTCGCAAGGTGATGTGTCCGTTTGAAGGTCGACGGATGGAACGTGCCGAATGTATTGAAATTTCACTCGCGCCTGCTCCGACGCATAACCCTATCAAAATGCAGCAATGGCGGGCGTGTCAAAAGTGTGAAATTAAACCATGCGAGAAGCGTAAAAAGGTCGTCTGAAAACGTAATGCCTTGATACGGCTATATATTTTTTTACCCTATGATTTTAATAAGTTATTGTTTTTAAAGGAAAACGAAAAGTGCAAGTTTTGAAGAAAGTTGATTGGAAGATGTTTGTGGCGCGCTCTTTTTGGCGGTGGGTGCCGGTTGGTTTGACGGTCGGGGTGTGGTGTTTTGTGACGGGAATGGCGTTGCATTCCTGTACGCAAGAAGAGCCTGTTTTGAAAGAGCCGACGAAGATCGAAAAGATGGAAAGACAGGCGGATTTGGAAGTTTTGAAAACTGGGCGTGCCTACGAGGCAATGAGTGTGGAGCAGAAGATGGAAGGAGTGGTTTATGAATAAGTTCAGACGTCCAAAACGGGGGCTGAACCGAATCAAGAAATTGGCATTAAAACGGGCAGTCGAGGAAATCCGCGCCAAGTACGGCGAACGGGCGATTGTGAAGGGATGGCGCGAGCCAGAAGGGAAGTAAAAATGTTAACCAAGTTAAAACCCTGCCGCGTATGCAAACAAATGAAGCCTGAATCGGCGTTTGCGTGGACTTTGGACAAAAACGGGGTAAGGAAGCGAACCCAACGTTGCGCGAAATGTTGGGCGGAGCAGATGGAAAAGGAGGCTCGGGCGAATATGGAACGGCATCGAGAAGAACGCGGCACAAAGTTGGAATGGGGACGACCCGCCGTCGCCCGCTCGGTTTGGGGCGACAGTTGGCCTGCCGCGCCCGCCATTATGGACAACCGGTACTGGACGGCAACGGATACGCGCAAAGCGGATGCCGAATGGGCTTTGAAATTTAGGGAGCGTGTGAAATGAGCTTTAAAAGACGGAACAGCGATTGGCAGGCATGGGGACAACACCGCCGGCGAGCGACGAAGTTTATGGTGAAGCGAAACCGCGAACAGGCAATCGCGGAATATCAGGCGCAGTTTGAAGATCAGGACGGCAAAGGTCGTCTGAAAAAGGAAGGAAACGAAAAATGAACGAAAAAGAATTAATCGAATGGCTGGAAGACCGTGGGGAACTGATGGTCATGAAGAAGGACGGTGAGGGTTTCGTGATCGCCGCCCGCGCGCCGGACGGTATTTGGAAGACTGCCGAGGCGCAATCGCTGGCACGGGCAATAACAGTATGGGAGGAGATGAGATGACTGCCGGAATGATGATTTATCTCTTGATCTGCGGGCTGATTGGTTTGGCACTGGTGGTTTTGGCACTGATGAGCCTGATTGAAAACTGGTTTAAACAACGGACTAAAGCTGTCGTTTTTGATGCCTGCGGTATGTTTATTGGGTTGGTTGTTGTTTTTATAGCGTTTTTGGCAATTATTGGGGTGGTTAAATGATTGAAATCAGAAGTAAAAATTTTATCGCGTACAACGCGAGTGAGAGTGTTTTGGAAAGCATCATCAAGGATGTTTTTACTGGGTTGATGTTGAGTTTTTGTGTGTATATAAGCCATTGGTCAGCATCAGTGTTTTGGACATTTATCAGCGGCTTAATGTTTTTGTCTTATCTGGGCGTTAGGTTGGGAAGATTGATGCGTGAAAAGCAAATCAAGTTTGAAACTTGGTCAGAATTTAAGGCATGGATCGATAAACAAGCTGAACTTGAAAATCACTTGGCAGGCAATGTTCAGATTGTAAAAGGTAATGGAAATGTACAGGCCGGTGGCGATGTTTGGAAGGATAAACAATGAACATCGAAAAATTCAATCCCAAAAAAGACCCTAAATACATTGGCTATATTTTCCGATTTTTGAAGAAAAAATCCAAGTTGCGTGAAGCTTTAGGAGCTTATCCGCGAATTGTTAAGTTTAAAGATGGGTTCGACTGGTATATCGGCTGGTTTATTGAAGACGGTCTTGGAGACTTTATTGGCAGCAGGATTTGTTACGGCTCCGAAAGAGTTGAGACTTTTTGTTTTGTGAGAACCCCTAAAACAGAGGTGGTTGCCGAAGTCAAATGGGACGAATACGAACGTATCGGAGTGTGTGCATTAACCGAATGGCATCACAAATGGATTTATGCCAATAAACAATCCCGCAAATGCCGACACTGCGGAAGATGGGAACGAAAAGTCGTCAAGACCGTTAAGACGGTTGAACGTCGAACATTATGGGAGCGCGAGTCATGAACATCAAATGCCCAAACTGCGGGGCGGTGCATAGCTTAGACAGCTTAATCAATGATGCCGACGCATCGGCTGTATTGAGGGCTGTGTTGGAAATGGATGTGGAGATGGGTAAGGCGGCGATACGTTATGTCGGCTTGTTCCGCCCCGCGAAATCGCAGCTCTCTTGGGCGCGTACCGCGAAGATTTTGAACGAGTTGATGCCGATGATGAAAGCGCAGGAGGCAGTACGCGACGGGGTGTCCTCCCCCGCTCCCGCCGAGGCTTGGCTGCACGGCTTTAACGAAACCGTCAACGCCCGCGACCAAGGTCGTCTGAAACTGCCGCTGAAATCACACGGTTATTTGCTGGAAATTGTGAGCCAGTGGCAGGGTTCAGGGTTGCCCTCTCCCCAGCCCTCTCCCACGGGGAGAGGGGGCGAAGGCGGAGCGCCGTCCAAGCTGCGGCAAGGTGTGGCAGCCTTGGGCGCATGGGCTGGTGGAGATTGGGCAAAACAGGAAATCGCGGCAGGATTTGCATTGCTCGCCGCGCTCAATCTGCCCAACCGCCCCGCAGCGCAAGACCTGCCGGTAGTCGCGGAAATTTGGTATCGGAAACTGATGGAAAGTAAAGAAATCGTCTCGCCGGAGTATGACCCGATACGGATTCAGACGGGATTTAAGGTGTTGCAGCAGTCTGAAACATGGCCGCAACCCGCCGAACTGCTCCGCAACCTGCCGCCACGGTTGATACCCAGAGCGATGTTGGCAAAGCCCGCTCCGGACAAAGAAAAAGGCCGTCAGGAAATAGCGGCAGTGAAAGATGTTTTAAACAAGAAAGGTCATTGAAATGAAAGAGTATGTTTTTAAAATTGTTGCGGAAAATGATATTTGCCGCGTTGAGTTGCCCGAAATCACGTTGAACAACGAATATGAGGTGCCGGATGTTATGGCGGCATTAACAAGGGAGTTTTTAGACAGTATGAGCAGAGATGCCGTCCTAGATGGCGATAGTTTTATGGCTGATGCTATTGCCGATTTGAAAGCATTGCAAGCGGTCAAAAATTTGAGAGACGCAGCAGAAAAAGTAAATTAAGAAAGGAAAAAAACATGGCTAAAGCTAAAAAAACCAAAACTGAAGCCCTGACTGTGGGCATTCAAGACCGCGCAGACGCATCGGTGCAAATCAAGCGCATGGGCGATTTGCAGCGTGAAATCGAGCGTATCCAAGCCGACCACAATGATAATGTGGCCGAGCTGCAAAAACAGGCAGACGAGCGTGTTGCGCCCCTGATGGCGGAAATCAATGCCATCCATGCAGGTGTACAAGCATGGAGTGAAGCCAACCGCGATGCGCTGACAGATGGCGGCAAGGTCAAATTTGCCGACCTGACCACCGGCATCATCCGTTGGCGAAACAACCCGCCAAAATGTAGCGTCAGCGGTGTTGATGCGGTGCTGGCTTTATTGGAGTCCAAGCCCGACTTGGAACGCTTTATCCGCGTGAAGAAAGAAGTCAATAAAGACGCGGTATTAAACGAACCTGAGTTTTTCGCCGACAACCCTGTGCCGGGAATTAAGATTGTGCAGGGTAAGGAGTTTTTCAGCGTTGAACCGCATAATCAGGAGTTGATGTGATGGCGAAAATTGTTATTGAAATTGAAGATTTGCCTGATGGAAATCTCAGATATGCCTATCGTGGGGATACCCGGCTTGAAGGCGACGGTACACCGGCACAATTAACTTTTATTACTGTACAAGAGGTAATTCATACCCTTGTTGAGATGGGGGAAATAGAAGTGATTGAAAAAAGGTAATGTTGGTTAGGCAAATTTTTTAAAAGGCATTTAAAGGCCGTCTGAAATGGGGTTTAAAACCTGTTTCAGACGGCCTTTTTCATGTCTGTCCGTTTCGCAAAAAAAACAGTGGCTTACTACAACATATAGTATTTTATCTGTATAATATGCTTTAATTAATCAATATATTGTGTTTTAGGGGTTTGAAATGCGCCGTGCGTTGATTGCAAAAATTAAAATCGCTCAAAAAGAGCTTGGTTTGGATGATGCGACGTATCGCGCGGTCTTGGAGCGTGTGACGGGTAAACGGTCGTGTACCGAGTGCAGCATCCCTGAGCTGGAGCGCGTGGTCGAGGATTTGCGCCAACATGGGTTTACGCCGAAAAAAACGGCGGGACAGCGACCGAACCGCCGCGAGTCTGCCGATAAGATGATGCGCAAAATCGAAGCCCTGCTGCTGGATAACGGTTGGACTTGGAATTATGCGCACGGCACGGCGCGAAGAATGTTTAAGGTTGACCGCGTGGAATGGTTGTCCGACGGCAATATGCATAAGTTGGTGGCGGCTTTGCAGATTAGTGCGAACCGCAAGAAAAAGGAGAAAACGGGATGAGTTTGAACTGGGAGATGACAGAGCAGGATTTTGAGGATGTGAAACATCTGCTGCCGCACAGCGTGGTGGCGATGATTACGGTTATCGGGCTGGAGGCGGCGTTTCACATGGTTAAGGTTTGGGGTGGGACGAATTATCCGATTTCCAACCGCCGGCGCAATACACGTCAGAGCCGAATCTTACACGAGCAACTGGTCGAGGACATCGGCGAGGAGGCTGCGGGGCGGTTGGAGCGTGCTTATGTCGGGCAGCCTTTTTTGGCAATCCCGCGCTGCTGGGATGCGATGCGCGAACTGCGCAACCGGTTCATCCGCCGCCAATATGATGCGATGAGCGCGGAGGGCTTGAGCGATTTGTTTATTGTGCGCGAACTGGTGTTGGCGCATAAGCTGTCGACGCGAAATATCCGATACATCCTAAAAGAGGCCGACCGCGAGGCGGCGGCAAGGGCGCAGGCTGATTTGTTTGCGGCTTAGTTTTTGTTGTGCTTGTGTTGAGAGTGGACCTTTTACCCTGCCTTCGGGCAGGGATTTTTTTTTGCCTGTATTCCGCTGAATGCAAGCCTGACGGGGCTTGGGAGTCGTCTGAAAAGGTTTAATGGGGTTTTAAAACTATCTATTTGAGGTATGTATGGCCCAGCAAAAAGAACTCCCTTGGGTGGCTGAAGCGCGAAAGTATATCGGTCTGACAGAAATCCCCGGTAAGAACCACAATCCGACCATTTTGAATTGGCTTCACGGCTTGAAGGCTTGGTGGAAAGACGATGAGACGCCGTGGTGCGGCGTATTCGCAGCCCATTGCCTGCGAGCCGGTAACCGAGACATCCCGAAGGATTGGATGCGCGCCAAAGAATATGCTTTTTGCGGTAAACGCCTTACCAAGCCTGCTTACGGCTGTTTGGTCGTGTTTACGCGCCAAGGCGGCGGTCATGTTGGGTTTGTTGTCGGCAAGGACAAGGCGGGCAATCTGTTGGTTTTGGGCGGTAATCAAGGCAACCGCGTCAGCATCGCGGCATTTCCGACGTCCCGCGTGGCTGCGTATGTATGGCCGTCTGTCGGCGGTGCGCCTCTTGACCCCGCTCCGGAGCGTTATAACCTGCCAATGGGCGGTGCGGCAATGAGCAGGAGCGAGGCATGAAAAAGGCTTTAATTGCTCTGGCATTGGCGGCATTGAAACCGCAGGTGCCTGAATTTGAGATTAAACCTGCCCGCGTGGGCAATCTGAAACAACATCCGAGCCTGCGCTTGGGTAAATCAGGTGTGGCAGCTGCCAAACGTGCGGCGCGTAAACGCAAGGCGAGAAAGTAAGAAATATGATTGACGGTTGGGATGGTTATTAAGATGCGCATTTTCGATATTTTCAAAAACCCCGCGACAGGCGGCATTTCACACTCGAAGCTGTGGGCAAATATCGCCTGTGCGGCAGGGACGGTTAAGTTCGTCATGTTGCCCGACCCGTCGGCAGAAATTTGGGCGGTGTATTTGGGCATAGTGGGCGGCTATGCCGTGGCACGCTCGTTTGTCAGCGTCAAACGTCAGGAGGTCGAGAATGAATCCGAAACTCGTGAAACTGTTGGCGAATAACTGGCAACCGATTGCCATCATCGCGCTTGTCGGCACGGGTCTGGCGGTGTCGCACCATCAAGGCTACAAGTCGGCGTTTGCGAAGCAGCAGGTCGTTATCGACAAGATGGAGCGCGAAAAGGATCAGGCCTTGCGTCTGTCGGCGCAAAACTACGCGCGCGAGCTGGAACAAGCCCGAGAAGAAGCAAAACAATCTGAAGCCAAGGCGCACGCCGTCGGTGTGGCATTAGCACAAAAGCAGGCGGAAGTCAGTCGTCTGAAAACGGAAAACAAAAAGGAAATCGAAAATGCGCTTACTCAAGACCGCCAAAAAGCAGGCGGCGGTTGTATTGACGGCCTTGGCTCTCACAGCCTGCGCCTCTACGCCCGCGCCCTCGGCTACGGAAATTAAAGTTGTCGAAAAGGCGGTCATGCCGACACCGCCTGCCGCATTGATGGTCGCGCCGGTGCGCCCGAACCCGCCGAAAGACGGTAAGACGGCAACGCTGTTGGAACATGCCGCTGAGTTTGGCGGCTATGTTTCGGAGCTGGAAAACCAAAATCAGGCTTGGCGCGATTGGGCGGGCAATCACTCCCGCAAAGTCGGCGACTGACAAAAAAGCCCGCGTAGGGTGCGGGCTGAGGGTGAAAGCGGATTTTATACCTCTTTTACAGGGGTAGCGGCGGTAGTGCTTTTCAGCAAATCGACTGCGTGCTGGCAGTTTTGTTTGCTGGTGTAGCCTTCGCCCTGAGCGATGGTTTCATGGTTGGCTGCTTTCAAACGCCAACGGTATTCGCCTTTTGCGTCTTTATAGATTTCAAAATACATAAGGTTTCTCCTATGAATGAGTACACGTTTTCTTACCGCTTTGACGGCAAGTCCTGGTCATTGAGCATTTGGGCGGACAGCCCTGAAGAAGCCAGGGCGAAATTTCGGGCTGCACGGGAAAATGCGCAGTATGACGGCGAAGTTGTAGCAAAGATTTATACATTTGTAAATATTTCGTGGGTTAAGAAATTGTACAAGCGGATAAAATATTTAATGGGTATCAAAGAATGACCTACCGTGAATTAGTTGAACGTCAGTTGGCTGTGCGCCATGCCGATTTGGAATTGGGCTTAAGCCGCGCCCGCGAACAAGAGCCGTTTGTCATCCATGTTTCTAATCTGCTGGATAAGGCAGGATTTGAATATACGGTACGGATGAACAAGGATTTTCAGACGACCTTTAACCTTGAATATCCAAATACAAACTACGACACCTTTAAGCGTGCAGTTTGGCAGACGATTTCGGCGTATTACTGCGTTTGTAACGATGGGGATGGACTCGAAATTTCCAGCAATCGCCCTGACGGCTACTCCGTCCGTATCGTATTTGGCGATGTGTAAAGGGGTTTTAAATGGACTTTGAATTTGGTTTTAAAACCCTGTGGCCGATTGCGACTGCGGCGTTTTGGTTTTGGGTCAACGGCATTTCAGGTCGTCTGAAAGATGCGGATAAGCGAATTGAAGACCTGAAAGAAGAGCTACACGAAGTCAAGCTCTCCTATCACACCAAGCAGGACGCTCAAGCCGACCGAAAAAATATCGCGGCGTCTTTGGAGCGCATCGAAAACAAACTTGAAAAAATGAATGAAAAATTAGACAGGAAAGCGGACAAATCATGAAAGACCCGATTTTAGAATCCTTGGCGCGTATCGAAGCCAAACAGGATGCCCTGCTCGCCAATCAGGCGCGCATGGACGAGGAATTGCAGCAAATTAAGAAAGACTGCAAGAAATCTGCTGCGGTTTACGGCGGTCTCGGCGGCGTGATTGTAACGACGGGTTGGGAACTGCTGCGAGCTAAGTTCGGGGGCTGATATGGCACACCCGAAAGAAACCCGCGAAAAGCTGCGCCGACTGTACGTCAGTGACGGGCAGACGCTCGAAATCGCGGCGATGATGTGCGAAATCCCGACGGCTACCGCCCGTAGCTGGAAACGTGCCGCCAAGGAGACCGGCGACGATTGGGACAAAGTGCGCGCCGCCTACACGTTGGCGGGCGGCGGCATCGAAGACTTGAGCCGTTCGCTGTTGGCGGGTTTTTTGGTGCAGTACCAATCGACGATGACGATGTTGCAGGACACGTCGGTCGAGGAGTTGATGCCGTCCGAGCGCGCCAAACTGTTGGCGAGCCTGTCCGACGCGTTTACCAAGACTGTATCTGCAAACAAGCGGGTATTGCCTGAAACACAGGAATCGGCGGTTGCCATTAAAGTCATCGAAAAGCTGTTTGCTTATATTGCTGACAGGCATCCTGATATGTTGACTGCTTTTGATACGGTACTGCAAGGCTTTCAAACTGTCATCGAGAAAGAGTTTTAACCATGCAGCAGAGAAAATTGAGCCAATCCGAACTACGCGCCAAAATGTCCGCAATCCGAGCAGACATCAATCGGCGCATCAGTGCGGCGGATATCGGATTGTCTGCTGCGCCTGCGGATATTGCCGAGCGTCGCGCCAAAGTGATGCAGTGTACGCCCGAGGCTTTCCGTTTTTTCTGCAAGACTTATCTGCCGCATTATTTCCCCGACGACAGCGAATCTGTTTTCCATACATGGGCATACACAGAGCTGCCCGAAATCGAAAAAGAGCCGGAGTCGGTCTTGCAGGGTTGTGCGGCATCGCGCGGCGAAGCGAAAACATCGCTGACCGTACAGGCATTCGCCCTGTGGCGGGAAGTCCGTAACTCCAAACACAATACCGTCATCGTATCTGACACCGAAGACCAAGCCGACGCCATCGTCGAAGCCATTAAAACCGAACTGACCGACAATCCGGCGTTGCAGTTGGACTTTCCTGAAGTCTGCGGGCAGGGGCAGGTATGGCGTATCGGTGAAATCCGAACCCGCCAAAACAACCAATTCAAAGCCTATGGCGCGGGACAGGGCATCCGCGGCGCGAAAAAAGGCGAGGTGCGCCCCGATGCGGTCTATCTCGACGACTTGGAAAATGAGAAACATTCCGAAAACATCCGCCTGCGCGACAAACTGACCAAGTGGATAGGCAGCGTTATCAATCCTTTGGGTGGTGCGGGCGCGAAGTGCGATATTTTGTATGTCGGTACGATTTTATGTTTGGACAGCGTATTGGCGCGTGTGTTGAAAAATCCGTTTTGGCGCAGTGTGCGCTTTTCCGCCATCATGAAGTGGCCTGTCAATATGGATTTGTGGGCGGAATGGGAAAACATCTACCGTAACACGCCGAAAGAAAACCGCGCCAACGAAAAGGCGGCTCAGGCGTTTTACGAAGCAAACGAATCAGCAATGCTGGAAGGCAGCGAAGTGAGTTGGAGCAAACGACCGCTTCTCGCCCTGATGAAAATCCGCGCCCGCGACGGTATCCATGTCTTCAACTGTGAGTACCAAAACCAGCCGGGCAATCCCGAAAATGCGATTTTTGCTGATTATTTGGACAACTGTTATTACCGTGCACTGCCGCATGATGTCGTGTATTTTGGTGCGGTTGACCCTTCGCTTGGCAAACAGGGTAAAGGCACTGACCCATCCGCCATTCTGGTCGGCGGCTACCAACGCGCCACAGGTACGCTGTTTGTCGTGGAGGCATCCATTAAGAAACGTGTACCGAGCCTGATTATTCAGGACGTCATCAGACTGCAAAAGCAATACGGCTGCTTGCTGTGGGTCATCGAGACCGTCCAGTTCCAAGAATTTTTCAAAGACGAACTGATTAAAGAGGCGGCAAAACAAGGAACACATGTTCCTGCGCGTGGAGTCAAGCCGAGCGCAGAAAAAGTGATGAGGATTGAAAGTATCCAACCGCATTTTGCCAACGGATTTATCAAACTATTACCGGAGCAACGTGTATTGATTGAGCAGTTGCGGGAATTTCCCGACGCCGACCACGACGACGGCCCCGATGCGTTGCATATGCTGTGGATGGCGGCAACGACGGGCAATGTATCAAACAGAGCGCGGGCGATTGATTTGCCTGCGCCGATGTTGGAAATGTGATTTTAAGGTCGTCTGAAAACGGTTTCAGACGACCTTTGGAGTAAGAAAATATGTTCGGATTGATTAAAAGCGCAACACGGAAAACCGCCATCAAGACATTGACGAGCGCGACAGAAGACGCGCTGGAAAGCCTGTTTTCCAACATGGAAGGCACGGACGCGCTGCTTTCGCGCCTCGGCGTGGACAGACAGCAGGCATTGGACGCGGTAGCGGGCGACGATGAGGTCGCCGCCTGTTTGGAGGATTTACACTCCGCCATGCAGAATAAATCTTGGCGCATTTATGGCGAGGACTTGAGCGACGAAGACAAAGACCGCCTGTGGAAAACGTTGAAACGCCATCTGCCCGCGCTTGCCGAAATCGTCCTGACGGCGCGGCTGGGCGGATACGGCGTGGGTCGTTATGTCTATCAGCCCGAACCCGACGGCTTTTTGACGATTAAGCATATCAGCAACAAAAGCGGCGAACTGGCGAAATATATTCCCTACCGCGACGGTTCGCTGGTGTATCGCGGTACCGGCGGTGAGGAGGCTTGCAATACGGATGTCCTGTATCTCTTTATCGCCCATCGTGCGACTTCGACCAATCCTGCGGGCGAAATGGCGGCGGCGCGGCTGTATGCGCCTGTCGCGTTGCGTAAAAAAGGCTTTATTTATGCGGCGCAATTTATCACGCGCTACGCCCAGCCGTATTTGATTGCCAAAATCCAAGCCAACAGCGAGGATGACCACAACAGCTTCATGAGCCGTTTTTACCGCTTTGTGAGCGGCGGCGCATTAAGCATCGACCGCGAAGACGATGTGATGATGCTGCAAAACAGCGCGGACGGTCAGGCATTCCGCAGATTGGAAAACCTCGCCAATGCGCGTATCCAAAAAACGCTTTTGGGCAAGGTCAAAACCAGCGACTTGGAGACCGCCAGCCGCGCCAGCCAAGAAACCGAAGAAAACAACCGCGACGAGCGCATCGGTGCGTACCTTGCCCTTTTGTCCCGCGCCGCGCAGCACTTTATCGACGCGCTCGTGATGGTCAACAACGCCTACGGCAAGACCATCAACGCGCCCAAAGGCGTATGGTTTGAGTTTGAAGACGAAATTAAGGTCGATAAAACTCGGGCGGAGCGCGACAAGATGTATATGGATACGGGACAACTGGTGTTGACCGAGACCTACTACCGCGACATCTTGGGCTTTGAGCCGGAGCATTTCGAACTGCGCGACCCGAAAACGTCGTCTGAAAACCCCGTACCCGCCAAATTCAGCCTGCGCCTGTCTGACGGCCTTGCCCATAATGCGCCCGATACGGCAGAGCAGGCAATCGCCCGTCCGAAAATGGAAGCAGTGTTGGGTTTGCTGGAAAGCTGCAAAGACTACGCCGAATTTGAGGCAAAGCTGTCCGAGCTTGATTTGAGCAAGGGCGACAATCTCTTGATCCAGCGTTTGGTTTCAGACGGCCTTTCGGCTTGGGCTGACGGAGCGGGCGATGGACGGGATTGAATACAACTTCGTCGGGCTGGTCGATAAAGCCGCTTTCGAGCATTTTAAAAACAAGAAAATCCTGCCCGGGTTTTCGCATTACGACGTTTGGCTGTATCAGCACAGCCTTGCCTTTACCGTCGCCAAGATGATGGACGCGGATATGCTTGCCGAAGTCAAAGACGCCATCGAATCCGCGCAGCAAAACGGCACGGCGTTTGCCGATTTTAAAAAGCGTTTAAAACCGTATTTGATGGCTAAAGGCTGGTGGGGCGAGCAAGTGATGACCGACCCGCTGGACGGCGAGCCGAAATTGGTACAGCTCGGCAGTACGCGCCGTCTGAAAACCATCTTTAATACCAATATGCAAACCGCCTTTGCGGCGGGGCAATGGCAGCGGATTCAGGCAAACAAAAAAGCCCTGCCGTATTTGCGCTACAACCATTCCGCTGCCGGGTATCCGCGCGACAGCCACAAACGCTACTACGGCCTAGTCCTGCCGGTTGACCACGACATTTGGAAAGTCATTTTCCCGCCCAACGGCTACGGCTGCAAATGCTCGGTGTCCGCGCTGACCCGTCGGCAGGCGGAGCGCGAGGGCATCAGCGGCGAGCCTGATGTGGATATGGTCGAGTTTACCAATCCGCGCACAGGTCAAACGGTATTGATTCCCGACGACATCACGCCGAGCTTTGCGCATAACCACGGCGACCGATTGGGCGCGATGGACGCGCTGTTTGGCGAGAAAAACGGCGAAGAGGCACTGGCCGCCATGATTGCCGAGCGCGAGGCGTGGCTGGACAAGCGGTATAGCGTGCCGTCTGACAAAGTGGCGGTGTTGGCTTTGTCGGATAAGGTATCGGGAAAAGAATTGCGCAGGCTGACAAAAGAGCAGTCTGCCAACAATACCAAAGACCACGAAGCAAGAGCTGCGGCAGCGTGGCAGGCTGAAACGGGGGATAGATTGGAAGTGTTTGATTTGCCCGTGGAGAAAGGTAAAGGTCAAGCCGATTACCTGATTGTTTCAGACGACCTGCCTCGTGAGCAATGGGTAAAACTAGATTTTATGTTTACCGAAAATCCCGACCGTGCGGAATTGATGAACCGTTATTTTGCACACACCACCGGGGCGTGGAATACTAAGGTTGACAAGATACAGGAGCATTTTGATAAAGCCGATATTGTCCCGCTTGATTTGCGCCACCTGAATGCGGCGAACCGGCATAAATTGTTGCAGTATGTGTTATCATTGCCGAAAGAACAGCGGGATAAAGTCCGCTTATTGGTAAAAATATCGGAGTAAGTCATGCCGTCCGAACTGTATGTCAGCCGCGAAGTAAAAGTATTTTTAGGCGGTAAAACCGCCCCGTCCGAATTGTTGGACTATCTGTATCCGCGCCTTGCCGAAATTGACAATGAGGCAGCCGAGCAAATGCAGGGCGAGTTTTCGGGCTGCGTATTTTCGATTGCGGATTTGTCCGCGCAGGCATTTGCCAATGTGTACGGATGGATACTTGAGGCGGCAGAAAAGTCCGAGTGGATTAAGCCGTACAAGTCCGATTTAAAAGCCGCGCTTGAAGCTGATCCGAGATTTAAACCTGTATAACCCGAAGGTCGTCTGAAACCGTTTCAGACGACCTTTTTTCATAGTCGCTCAAATTTCGCGTTTTAGCGCGTTTTATCGGTCGGGGTAGGCAAAGATATATCCGAGAGTTTAAATGCAATCTGACACAGCCCTAAAAGCCCTCTGAAAACGTTTTTCAAACCGCCGCCGCCTGCATTTTGGGATATGCCTTAAATTTGCGATTTTAAGCGGGTCGGACGCTAAAGATAGGCAAACCCCCGCCGAAATCTTAAAAATCAATCTGACGCGATTCTAAAGCGGTTTTAAAGTGGGTGTTTTCATATTTTACGCATGAGGATTTTCAAAGGTCGTCTGAAACCTGAAATACGGTTTCGGGCGGCCTTTTTCATTTCGGGTAGCAAAGTGAAGTCATGCCGCCGTCTGTTTGCCGTCATGCGTTGCACAATGGCGGCTATGAATACGAAAACATCACCCCTCAATATCAAATTGTCCGCCGCGCTGCCGGTTGCCTTGGCGACCCGTGCGGATGATGTGCGTACTTTTAAAGGCGTCGCCAATTCGGGCAAGCCGTTCGGTTACGGCGGTTATCAGACCGTCGTCGATTTGGCCCAGCTGTCGCACAAAGCGTCCGTCCCCGTCCTGTTGGAGCATTCGCCGCTGAAAATGGCGGGCGTGTGCAGCCTGTCGGTAACGGCGGACGGGCTGATTGCCGAGGGCAGTCTGTTGTCCAACGAGTTTGGCACGCAGATTGCCGAAGCCGCCGACCAAGGTTTTCCTTGGGAAATGTCGGTTTACGCGCAGGCGGAATCCTACGAGGAGCTGGCGGCGGGCGCAGTGTTGTCCGTCAACGGCAACGAGGTAACAGGTCCTGCGGTGATTTTGCGCCGCTGCACCATCCGCGAGGTGTCGTTTACCGCCGTCGGTGTGGACAGTGAGACGGAGGCGGTGGTGTTGTCGGACGGCAGCCCCTTGCCGGATATTTTTAAACAACCTTTGGAGTTATCCATGACCCCAGACGAAAAGCAAGCGTTTGACGAGCTGAAAGCGGAAGTCGATACGCTCAAGGCTGAAAAAGCCGAAGCCGAGAAAAAGCTGAAAGAAGCCGAAGCGGCTGCCAAGAAAAACCAAGTCAAGGCGAAATTGTCCGCCGCAGGTTTCAAAGAAACCGAAGACGGCAAGTTTGAAGGATTGTCAAACGCGACCATGACCGTGCTTTTGTCTGCCGATATTGCGGCGGCTGAAGCCATGATTGCCGATTTGGCGCCTAAAGCCGCCCCGTCTGCCGTGCCGCCCGCGCTGTTTAGCGAAGGCGCAGGTAAGGACGATTCTGAAAACACTGGCGCAGAAGGAAAATTCTCTATTGCCAGCCACAAAGGCTTACTGGGAGGCTCTTATGTCTAAAACCGAAATCTTAGGCCCTGTCATTTCCGACTTTTTGAAATACGAAGCGACGCCGCAGACCCGCGTTGCTGTTGCCGCCGATGCCGGCACGAAGGCAGGCAAGTTTGTCGAGTACCCACTGCGCGGCAAAAAGCTGCTTGCGCTGACCGACGAAGCCGACGGCAAAGTCATCGTCCAACCGCTCAACTGCATCATCGACCTGTCAAAAGTCGCCGATGCGGATGTCAAAGCGGCGACTACCGGCAAAACCTTGGACGCGCTGAAAAAAGAAGGAGATGCGTTCGGCATCGTTTACCAAGGCACACCCGCCGCCTGATTTCAGACGACCTTTAAACCCGATTTAACAAGGACACATCATGCCTTTATCCGATAACAGCAAGTTTGGCGTGCAGGCTTTGACCACCGCCGTCAACAAAATCGACCCGGGCGCAAGCCAAATCCGCGAGCTGGGCATCTTCGAACCCGAATATCTGACCACCACTTATGCCGACATTGAGTTCCAAGACGGCAAAGTCAGTTTGGTCGCCAGCAAAGAGCGCGGCACATCCGGTCAGGCAGTGGACAGCCCGAAACGCACCGTGCGCACCGTCAAAATCCCGCACCTGCCGATTCATGACGTCATCCGCGCCGACGACGTGCAAAACCTGCGTGCTTTCGGCACGACCCAAGCCGCGACCGTCATGGACAAAGTGAATGAAAAACTCGCCGGCGGCAAATCCGACCTTGAATACACCCGCGAACACTTCATGCTCGGCGCGTTGCAAGGCAAGATTTTGGATGCGGACGGCAGCGTGATTTTGGACATCAACACCGATTTCGGCGTTACACGCAAAACGCAAAACATCGAATTGTCCAAAGACACGACCAAAGTCGGCTCGGTATTGGACAAGCTCTTGTCCGAGCAACGCCAAAAATTCGCCGGTGCGCAAGTGCGCGGCTGGGTGGTGTATTGCGGCATCGATTTCCTGAACGCGCTCAAAGAGCATAAATCCATCTTCGAAGTGTACAAACGCTACGACGAGGCACGCGCCTACCGCGAAGGCGATACGCTCAATCCGACCGAGTTTGTCCACAAAGGCATCCGCTTTATCGAGTACGCCAACCATTTCGGCAGCGACGCCGATATTGCGGCAGACAAAGCGATTCTGCTGCCGGTCGGCCGCAACCTCTACAAAGAGTATTTCGCGCCTGCCGACATGAACGCGACCGTCAACACCCGCGCCCTGCCGTATTACGCCAGCCGCGAGAAATTGCAGCACGACAAAGGCTGGAGCCTGCATGTCCAGTCCAACCCGCTGCCGATTGCGCTGCGTCCCGAGTTGTTGGCAACGCTGACCATGTCTTAAACGGATTTCAGACGACCTTTAGGGCAAGTTTAAAGGTCGTCTGAAAACGGAGGACGGCATGATTACCATCCAAGACATGATTACCCGCTTCGGCGAGCAGGAGATGGCGGAGCGGTCGAATCACGAAAACTACGAATACATCAACGAAGATGTATTAAACGCGGCAATCGCCGATGCAGAAGAAGAGGCGGCAAGCTACCTGCGGGCGGCGAAACTGTTTTTTACCGACGACACCGCGCCGCAGGTTTTGAAAATCAAAGTCTGCGACATCGCCCGCTACTACCTCTACGATGACGCGGTAACAGGCATTGTCGAGGAGCGTTATCAGTCGGCGGTCACTTGGCTGAAGATGGTCGTCAAAAATCCGAATATGCTGGACGAGACCCGCGTGTCGGATGACCGCATACCGTCAACGTGTGCCGTTTATGTCAACGAAATGCCCGATTTGCGGGAATGGCTGAAGGAGTAAGCGATGCGGATTACGGTATCACACGATTTATCGCGTATCGCCCAAAGCCTGAACCGCCTGTCGGGCAAATTGACGGGCAGCCTTGAAGAACCTTTGCGCGCCATCGGCGGCATCCTCGAATCCTCGACCCGCCGCCGTATCGCCGAAACCAAAACCGCGCCTGACGGTAAACGCTGGGCGGAAGTATCCCCCGCTACGGCACAAGCCAAAAACGGACGCGGCGGGATTTTGGTGGACCACGGCAACCTCTTGGCAAGCATTACGCACGAGGCATCGGCAAAAAGCGTGATTACCGGCTCAATCATGGGCTACTCGGTTTATGTGCAGGAAGGCACGAAAACCATACCGGCGCGTCCGTTTTTGGGCTTGTCTTCGCAAGATTATCAGGACATCGACGAATTGATGTCTGATTGGCTGGAAGGATTGATTGTCTGATATGGCTTTAAAACAGCATGAAAACTTATTGGCGGTCTATCCCGAAATTCTAGGTCGTCTGAAAACCGTCAAAGGCATCAAGGCCGTCAAGGAAATCGGCGAACTTGCCGAGCTGCTCGCCCAAGGCGTGGCGAAACGCAAAGCCGCCCCGCTGGACGGCGCGGTCTATGTTGTTTACGGCGGCTCGACCTTTGCCGACGAAGCGAAAAACGGCAAATACCTGAAATCGACGCTGCACTTTACCTTTGTTCTGGCGCGAAGCTACACCGCCAACGGCAAATCCACGCTGTACGAGGTCGGCGAGACCCTGACGGCAATCCAACGGGCGTTTTCAGGCTGGGATGCGGGCGACGAATATGCCGTTACCCCCTTCCGCCGCATCGCCTCGCCATCCATCGAATACAACGACGGCTTTGCCTTTTACCCTATTTCATTCGCCTGCGATACCGTGCAGGCGGCAAACTAAAGGAGCTGCCACATGGCAAAACAAAACGACCACGGCTTAATCTTTGAGGGCGACGTCAAGGTGCGCAACCTCAATCAAAAAGGCTCGGGTTTTATCGAAATCGGTAATACCACCGCCCTGACCACGCAAACCAGCGTGGAAACCAAAGAGCGCGTATCCAAGCAAAAAGGCACTTACGGCAGCGCGTTGGACAGCTTGAAAACCGTCAAACCCACCGAAATCGGCCTGAAGCTCGATACCTTCGACAAAGACAACCTCGCGCTTGCCCTGATGGGCGAAGCTGCCGTCATCGCGGCAACGGCGCAGACCGTTGCGGACGAGACCGTAACCATCGGCAAAAAAGGCATGGCGTACAAACTGGCAAACGGCAATATCGACCCGGTTACCGTCAAAGTCAAAAACAAGTCCAAAGCTGCCGTTGACGCGGCACATATCGACATCAACGCCACCTTGGGCATGATTACCATCCTGCCTGCCGCCGATACCGTCAACGACGGCGAAGACATCACCGTCGAATACAAAACCCGTGCATCGGGCGGCTATAAAGTCTCTGCCGCGACCTTGTCCCGTTTGGACTTGGAAATCTATGTCGACGGCCGCAACCGCGTTACCGGCGAGACCGGCATCCTGCATATCCCCCATGCCGTATTGGCTGCGGACGGCAGCATCGACTGGTTCGGTGACGACTTCAACGAAGCCGAATTCAAAGGCACGGCGGTATTGGCTTCGGGCGAGACCTCGACCTATTCCTTCACGTCGTACAACAACTAAAGATTCGGGCGGCTTATGCGGATTGGCGGGTTCGCCGGTCGGGCTGTCCGATAAACGGCAAAAAGGTCGTCTGAAACGGGCTTCTGCGTGTAGGCGCAGCGGCATGGAGTTTCAGACGACCTTTTTTTAAACGGGTTTTAAAACAGGGTTAATTATGGCAAACATCCAAGCGGGTATTGAGATTAAGGCGGGCGTGTCCGGTGCAGAAAACATCGACGCGCTGGCGCAGTCCATCGAGGCGGCGGGCATTGATACGGGCAAACTGACGGAAGAAGCGAAAGAGCTGGGCGCGACGCTGGCGAAAGCCCAGGCGCAACAGGCGGCGATTGCGGAATATAAGGCGTTGTCGGCGGAATTGGACAACACCGCGAAAGAAATGCGCGCACTGGACGAATTGACCGCGACGCTGGAGAAATCCATGCGCGGCGGCGGTACGCAGCAACAGCAGGCCGATTTGGCGAAGTTGCGCGCCGAATCCGAGCGTCTGGCAAAAAGTGAAACCGAGCTGACGGGCAAACTGTATGCCGCCCGCGACGCGATGGCGGTGTCGGGCGTATCCGTCAAAAACCTTGCCGCCGAAGAAGCGCGCCTGTCGTCCGAATCCGCAACCGCAACGGCACAGCTCGACCGCCTGACGGCCGAAGCGCAAACCCTAAAAGCCATCGCCGATGCCAAAATCCAGCTTGGTATCGATACCGACGACAAGGCGCGTCAGGAAATCCAAAAGACCAAAGACGCTTACGAGCTGCTCAAAGACAGTGGCACGCTCTCGCATGAGGAGCTGGCGCGGGCGGCGCAGTTGCAAGAAGGCAAGGTGCGCGAACTCGAAGCCAGCCTGAAAGGCGTGAAGCCGTCTATTACCGAGGTTGCTTCGGAGATTCAGGGTTTGGTCGGCGGTGCGGGCGGCTTGGCGTTTGCCACCCGCGAAGCGATGAAGTTTGAAACCGCAATGGCGGGCGTGCGAAAAGTCGCCGACGGCACGGACGAACAATACGCCAAGCTTTCAGACGAGCTGAAAAAGATGGGTGCGGAGTTGGGCATTTCCGCCGCCGAAATGGCGGAACTTGCCGCATCAGGCGGGCAGCTTGGTATCCCGATTGAAAAGTTGTCGGAATTTACCGCCATTGCGTCCAAGATGTCGGTTGCCTTTGGTTTGAGCGCGGAAGAAGCGGGTAATGCCGCTGCAACGATTGCCAACGTCTTCCAAATCCCAATCGGCGAAGTGGAAAAACTCGGCGACGCCATCAATGTCTTGGGCAACAATACCGCCGCGCGTGAAAAAGACATTGTCGCGGCGATGGCGCGTATCGGCGGTACGGCGAAACAGTTCGGACTTGCCGCCGACGAAGCCGCCGCGCTTGCCGACGCCTTTATCGCATTGGGCAAACCGCCCGAAGTGGCGGCTACCGCCATCAATGCGCTGTTGCAAAAACTACAAACCGCACAAAGCCAGGGCAAAGGTTTCCAAGACGCACTCGCGTCCATCGGTACGTCCGCCGACGAGATGGCGGCAAACATCGCCGCCAATCCGCAGCAGGCGTTGACCGAGTTCCTGCATAAACTCGAAGGCTTGGACAAACAAAGCCGCGCCCTGACGCTCTCGCAACTCTTCGGCACGGAATACAGCGACGACATCGCCCTCTTGGTCGGCTCGCTCGGCGAATACGAAAAGGCTTTGGGCTTGGTCGCCGACAAGGGACAAGTCGTCGGCGCGATACAGAAAGAAGTCGCCAATGCCATGTCCACCAGCGAGGCGCAAATCAACAAAGCCAAGCAGGAAATCATCAACGTTGCCATCGAGGTAGGCGAAAAGCTGTTGCCTTTGGTGTCTTTGTTGGCGAGTACGGTGGGCGGCGTTGCCGGTGCGGTCGGCGCGATTACGGAAGAGTTCCCCGTTTTGACGCAGCTTGCCGCGCTGTTTGCGGCGGGCGCGGTTGCCGTCAAGGCTTATGAAGCGGCTGTCCGCCTGACAGGCGGCGCGGTATCGGCATCGTTTGCGACCCAGCGCGTCGGTATTGAGGCAACCAAGGCATCTATCCTGTCGACCACCACCGCCGCTCGAGAGCTGGGCGTCGCGCTCAAATCTGCTGCTGCCGGAAACGGCTTCGGCAACGGAGCGGCTGCTGCTGGTGCATTGGCGCAAAACCTGAAGACGGCGGCAGCCAATGCCGGATTACTGTTTGCGGCGTTTGAAGTGGGACGCGGTGTGGGCGGTTGGCTGCGCGAAAATACCGATTTTGCCAAGATTTTCGGCGACAACCTCGCCCGTATCCCTGCCATCATAGACAGCCTGTTTACCACGGGCGGGCTGGACAAATACCGCGAGCATTTCAAAACCGAAGCGCAAATCAAACGTGAGCTGGAAGAAGCGGATAAAAAGGCGCAAGAAGCCGCCGAAAAAGCCGCCGCCGCCAAGAAAAAGGCAGCCGAAGAGGAAGCCGCCGCCGTCAAAGCCCTGCAAGCCGAATATCGTGCTTCCGCCGCCGAACAGGCTGCGTTGGAGCGCAGTATGGCTGCCTTGCGTGCCGACGGTCGCGAAACCAGCGACTTTTACAGCGAGCTGGCGGTCAAGCTGGAAAACGTGCGTGATAAAACTGCCGAACTAAAAGCAGAGCTTGACAAGAAAAACATCAAAATCAGTGCGGATACGGGCGAACTTGCCGAAGCGCAGAAAGCCCTTGAATCCTTGGGGCTGACGGCGGAAGAAGTCACCACCGGTCTGAGTAAGAAAGCGTCTGAAGGGATTGCCAACTTTTCCATCGCTGCCAATAAGTTTGGCAATGATGCCGAACAGATGTCGCGTGTATTTCAGGCGGCGTTAAAGCAGATGGACAGCCCGGAGGCGGTCGAAAAACTGAAAGCCGCCTTGGAGGACGCAGGCAAGCAGGCAGGCATGACCGCCGAGGAAATCAAAAAAATCGGCGACGCCGCGCCTGTTGCGTCCGATAAGGTTGCCGACGCATTCGCCAAAATCGGCGTGGACAGCAAAGCCGTGATGACGGGTATCAGCAGCGACGCACGTCAGGCGTTTGCCGACTTTAAGGACGCGTCCGAACAGGCGGCGGCTGCTGGGCAGAAAGATGCCAAACTGATGCAGGCGGCGTTTGAGCAGATGATGGGCAAGCTCAAAAGCAAGGAGGAATTTGCCGAGTTCCAACGCCAACTCAAAGCCAGCGGCGACGCGGCACTGTTGACGCAGGAGCAGCTTGCCCGCTTGGGCGACGCGGCTTCAGGCGGCGCGGAAAAAGCCAAAGCCGCCTATCAAGGGCTGAACGATACTGCCGCGCAGGCGGGCGAGGCTGCCAAAAACGCCCACAACAAAGGCGCGCAGGCGGCAGAAGTCCATGCCCAATCCGTCGGCAAGGTGGTCAAGGCGAACGACGAAGCGGCGGCGAGTGCGGAAAAGGCGGCGGCAACGACCGAAAAAGCCGCCAAAGCCGTTACCGACTACGGCTACCGGCTCAGTCAGACGGGCAGATACGTCAAGTTCAACAACGAACAGCTCGAACTCATGAACCAAAAATTCAGGGGCGTCAAAATCGGAATGGAGGCGACGCTGCAAATCGGGCGGATGAAGGACTACACCCAGCATATTTACCTTGCCAACTCCGCCATGCAGCGGTTGAGCGACGCAACGGCGCAGGGTGCGTTGACGCAGGGTGTCCTGAACGATGCCGCCAGTGCGGCTGCGGCTGCCGCCGACAAGCTGGGCAATACCGAGCTGACCAAGTTTCGCAATGCGATTGCCGACGCGCAACGTCGTCTGAACGCGCTGCGACAAGAGGCAAGCGATGCGACGCGCGCCCTTGAGGCGGAGCTTGCCGAACTCAACGGCAACGCCGAGGCGGGCTACGCTTTGCAGCAGGAGAAAAAGCTGCGCGAGCTGAATCAGAAACTGGCAAACGCCAAGCAACTGGGACAAGGAGACATCGCCCGCGAATACCAGCGTCAAATCGAGCTGCAACAGCAGATTTACGACCGCCAACGCAACAAGCGCGCCGAATCTGCCGCGCAGGAACGCGCCCGCAGCCAAAACACGGCAAGCGGCAGCAATAATGTGGCGCGCCAGTTGCAGCAAATCGGCAATCCGCAGGTCAACGTCAATACTGACGAGCTTAACCGCCTTTTGGCGAAACGCGACGAGGCAGTCGCCAACAGAGCAGTCGGCAGCCTGATGACGCAACTGGAAAACTCGTTCAAGCGGACGAATTAATCCAAGCGGCAGATACAAACCCGACTGCAACCATGCCAAGCCCCGATTTTCGGGGCTTTTGCTTTAATGGGGTTTTATATTTAGGCAAAGGTCGTCTGAAATGGCCGATTGGATTTTAAAGCGCAAAGACACCAGCGCAAGCGTCCGCCTGCCGCAGGATATGCGTTGGGAGGATGAATTTTCATGGAATAAGGTGGCGCAGGCCGCGCCGCAGCGCACTCTGTCGGGCGGTTTGGTCATCCAGCAGGGAATTAAGGCAAACGGTCGTCCGATTACGTTGTCTGGCGATTGGGTATGGCTGGACTTGGGGTCTTTGCGCACTTTACGCGATTGGACGGACGTCCCTGAATTGGAAATGACGCTGACGCATTACGACGGGCGCGAATTTAATGTCATTTGGCGCACGCATGACGCGGCTTTGGGCAACGTCGAGCCGGTGCGGTACTCGACGCCCGAGGAGGACAGCGAACGATACACCGCCAAACTCTGCCTGATGACGTTTTAAGGTCGTCTGAAAGCAGGTTTAAACAGGATTTAAAAAGGTTTCAAACATGGAAAAGACAACGCGCCTGACGCAACAGGATTTGCAGATTTACCCCAGCCAGCGCATGACCGACACGCCTGACGGCGGCGGTTTGATGGTGGGGCAGCCGCTGACGGGCGAGGATAACGAGATATTCCCGCCCGTCTCGGACGTTGACCGCACGATGGGCAGCTTGGACGCGCGCCTGCTCTATCCCGCCGTCCTGCGTAACGACTCCGAGCCGCTTTACGGCGGGCATTTCGTCATTACCGAGCCGCCGACCTCTGAGAACGTGTCTTTCTTGGCGTTCAAGGCGCGCAACTACGGCGAGAGCCGTGCAGAAATTATGCCTCGCATTGAAGCGTATTCCGTGCCGACGGTGGAGAGCCGTATGACGCTGATGGGGCGGCATTTGGCGGGCGTGCGCCTTGTGCAGGCATATCAGCGCGAGGAAGCTCCGTTGCCTAAAGTGGGCGAGCGGTACTGTCTGCAATACGAAGACAAAACCAATGCCAAGACCGAACGCATTACCGAATATTTCCGCATCGCCAACCTGACGCACGAAATGCGGACTTTTGAAATTCCCTTGGCTGGCGGACAAACCAAAGAAATCCGCCGCCGTGTCGTCAAAATGGAAACCACCAACCCGCTGACGCGCGACTTTGACGGCGTGGACTACCCCGTTGAGGGCTATGCGGGCAGCAAGGTCAAGATTTTGGAGACGCAGGTCGCCGATTCGGCAAGCTATTACGGTGTCAAACCTGTTTCAGACGACCTCAAGGCGGGCGACGCATCGCTGACGGTTGCCAGTATCTACGAAAAGCTGGTTCCTACTTCGACGGTGGAAACGCCGTATGCCGACCAATATCCCGTCGCAGGCGACATGTGGGTGGCTGCCGCGCCTGAAAAACAGGTGTTTAGCGGTTATGTATCGGGCGGTACGCTGACGATGCCCCATTCGCTTTTGCCGGGCAGCATCAAAATCGGCAACTACAAAGACAATGCGCAGGGGCAACTGGTCTCCGGCGACAACATTATCCAAGCCGACTACGAAAAAGGCCGTCTGAGCGGCATCCCAAGAGGGACTTATACCGTTTCCGCCATCCCCGCCGCCAAATCGTCGGCGGCTCGGTTTGCCTTCGCCGTTGAAATCAAAGAGACCAATCAAGGCACGGCGTTTGCGCCGCTGCTGACACCCGCCCCCGCCGCGGGCAGCCTGAAAGTGTCGTTTATGGCGTTGGGCGTTTGGTATCTGCTCGCCGATTCGGGCGACGGCGTGTTGCGCGATGAGGCAGGCAAAGCGGTAGGCACGGTGTCGTCAACCACCGGCTCTGTCGTGCTTAATCTGCCCGTATTGCCCGATGTCGGCAGCCGCCTTGTGTTCCAATGGGGCGGGATTTCGGGGTTTGCCTCGTCCGATGGCGGCAAGACCGGGACGGCAGCGACGCCGAAACCTGCCGAAAGCAAATGCACCTATGGCTTGGGTCATCCCATCAAGCCGAGTACGTTGGTGTTGACTTGGCAGGATGGCGGTACGAAAACCGCCCGCGACGACGGCAACGGCAGTCTGACGGGTGATATGCAGGGGTCGGTGGATTACCTCAACGGCGTGATTTCAACCGAACGCTACATCAACAGCAACACGGTCGAATACACCTGCGAAGAGACGCGCCGAATCAGCGCAAGTGTGGTCGGCGGCGCAGGCTACGGCATGACGGCAGAGGATAAGGGGGCGCATTGGGAGCTGGTATTCAAGGACGCCACGCCTAATCAGTCGGTCTTCAGATTGGATGTCAAAGGGCAAGTCTCTGAAGAGACAGAGTACACGGTGCCGAATTGGTATGGCGCATCGGTTAGATAGGAGATGAAAATGGCGATTTCTGCCGGAAAAGAAATTAAATCAGGTACGGCGCGTATCAGTCTGCTCGCAGTCAAAGGCGGCTGGAAAGCGGGTAAAAACACCGTGCAGGGTATCCGCTGGGACAGCGGCAAGCTGATTGTGCCTAAATCCGCGTTGCGGGTGGAGGCATTGGCTTGGGCGACCAAGTCTTATTCGACCTTGGGTGCCGCATGGCGCGCGCAGGAAAAAGACGCAACCGCCAAGAAAACCGTCGATATGTCTTTCAGCGACTGGAATGCGGAATTTTTGTCCGCCGACACTTCCCACGCCAAGCCCCGAAGCGGGCGTCTGGCAGGCGGGCTGACATTTAATGTCTTGATCGACTTCGACCAAGGCAGCACCTGCGTCTTTAATTCATGGTCTTTTTCAGACGGGACGACCGAAATCGTCGAATACGGCGGCACGCTTTATAAAAACTGGGATGCAGCCAAAGGCAGCGGCGAAAATATCGGCACATTGTCCGCCACTGGCGAAGTGTCCATCAATGACCCTGCCATCAAATTCCAAAGTCTCAAGGTAACGGGCGGGGTTGTCCGTCTGCCGCAGGTTAAGATTTTCTCTTATGCAGGGCGCACGCCCGCCGCGCCGGTCAAGCCCGAAAGCTTTACCGTTTATGCCAACAACGGCGACATCGTCGGCCGCAGCAATGCCGAAGGCAACATCGAAGGCGGCATCACGGGAAAAATCGACTACGAAACAGGTTTCTACGAAATTACCCGCACCGCAGGCTTTTATCCCGAAGAGCTGCGATACAACGCCGTAACCCAAGACAACCTGCCCTTGGATTCGTCGATTATCGGCATCGATGCCGTGCGCCTGCCAGCCGACGGACGCGTCCCCGTGTTCCGCAAGGGCGACATGATTGTGATTTCCAACCGTCTCAAGCAGGATTTGGGCAGCGCGTTTACCGCCGCCCAGAAAATCACGCTCAACCGTCAAAACCTAGACCGCCTCTGCTTGGTCGACAGCAAAGGCAAGCACGTCCTCGCCGAAAAATACACGGTAGACCTCAAGGCGGGCAGTATTACCTTCGGCGAGCCGTTGGACTTGTCGCAATACACCCTGCCGCTGACCGCCGTGTGCGCATGGGAAGAGGAAAACCGCATTACGGGCGTCGATATTTCGGGTCGTCTGAAACTGCAATTTGCCATTTCGCGCGCCTATCCCAAAGCAGGGACTTACGTTTCGTCTGCCCTGATCGGCGGCGATTTGCTGGTACGCGCGACCGAGCCTTTCTCACAACAGGCATGGGACAACGTTTGGGCGGATTCGCGGCGCGGCGATCCGATTCTGGCAAAGGCAAATGTCAAGGACTACCCAATCAAACTCGCCAGCAACGGCGCGATTACCGAGCGTTGGCTGATTAGATTCACTACTGCAAACCAATTCGAGCTTTATGGCGAGCAGCTCGGCTTGGTCGCGAAAAGCGATACCCTGACCGACCTCGCCCCCACCAATCCCGCAACAGGTAAGCCGTACTTTACGATTAAATCGACAGCGTTCGGCGGCGGCTGGTCGACTCAAAACTGCATCCGTTTCAACACCTACGGTACGCCGCTGCCCGTATGGATTCTCCGCAGCGTCCAGCCCTCGCCCGACAGGCAGGAAGGGCGCGACGGCTTCACCGCCTGCCTGCGCGGTAATACGGTGGCTGAGTAGGAGGCGGATAAGCAAAAGGTCGTCTGAAACTTGGAATCATGGTTTCAGACGACCTTTTATACCGCTTGTTTATTTTTAATGCCGTTTAATTTAGAATATCAACGTCATTAACCAATAAGACAAAAGGGAAACTATGAATCTTATTACTATTGTTGTTATCGCAACCAGTATTTGGGTATTGATTGATGCTCAAACGATAGGCGTTAAAAAAGGACAGATTCAAGGGATGGGTAATATGGGGCCGATTAGCTGGTTTCTTGCCTGTTTGTTGATTTGGATTGTCGCCTTCCCGTTTTATTTAGCCAAACGCGGCGAGTTTAAGCGTATTAATGGCAAATAAGATACCCGACTGCAACCATGCCAAGCCCCGATTTTCGGGGCTTTTGCTTTAATAAGGCTTTATTTTTAAAGCAAAGGTCGTCTGAAATGTTTAATACCGAAAGAGTGCCGGTCAAGGTTTACCGTTGGGATGACGCGGGTGCGCCGAAGCTGACGACTGACGCCGGAGCATTTAAAACTGTTTTAAAAGCTTGTTTGGTGACGGGGTATGGAGAGGCGGAAAACCGCAAAGAGCCGCTGGGATGGGAAATTCATCAGGAAACGGAAACTGCCGCCTATTTTCGCTCTAAGCATGAAAAATCATCCAAGCCATATCTATTGGTCAATGGTAGTTCGAGCAGTTATTACAATTCTGTTTCGGCTAAATTCAAAGTGTCTGCAGATCTTCAGCCGCACGTTGCTAATAATAATGTTGCCGCTGAGGCTAAGAATTCTGTCAATGAGTTGTACTGTAGATATCGTCGTGACTGGATTTTAATCGGTACCGAGCGGGCTATTTGGTTGATTGTCGGTTGGAAATATAATCGTTATCTGCCTAGTGGAGGTTATAAAGACACTCCGTCGTCAACTGCTTTATTTTTTGGAGATTTCGCGAGTGCCGCGCCACATGATGCATTTAATGCAGCATTAATGTCTATCAACATGTCAGACTATTCTGTCAACAAAGGTTTCAGAAAAACTTCAATTTTTTCAGGCGGAGTTGATAATAACATGCCAACCAAGGCAGATCCTCGGTCGCTAATGTCATTTTCTGGTAGTAATGAGTCTGTCGGTAGTATTACTAAGAGGCTGATTGCAACGCCTTTTTATTTTTTTCAAGACGGTGATCTGCGCGGCTTGATTCCGGGGTTTCTTGGAGCTTCAACATCTTGGTTTTCGGAAAATAATTGTTTTGAAACATACCGTTTAGACAACAATCCTGACGATTTTTTAATCTTCACTACAGGATATGCCGAAGACAGCGGTATAGGCAAAAATTTCTTAATCAATTTGACGGCATGGGACATGTAACGATGGGTGTACTTTTGTCAGACGGACTTGTGTTTGCCGACCCCGTCTATGGCGGTCGCGGTTATATCGCGGGGGAGGCAGAGGGGATTGTTACCGTTGGGGGGCAGCCTGCGGAACGCAAAATACTGCTTTTCGATCGGCAGAATTTTAAGGTCATCCGTACCCAATGGAGTAAGCCTGACGGGTCATACCGCTTTGATTACCTGAATCCAAATAAAGAATTTTTGATGGTTGCGCTTGACCATAAAAAGCAATACGAGCCGGTCTCCTATGATTTCATCAAGCCCCACGTCGATACTGACGGCGGATAAGGTCGTCCGAAATGTCTGACGATAAATCCAAAATCTATGCTGATTCCGCGCGGATTCCGCTGCCTTTCGGGGCGTTGATTGCGGAGCGTAAGCCGTCAAACCGATTGCCGATACCGTTTACCCGTCCGCTGCGCCATATTGCGGCAGGCGGGGCGGTTGCGCCGATTGAGCCGCCCAAGCCTAAGCCGCCCGAACCTTACGCGCCGCCGGCAGGCTATGCCGCCGTATCGGGTGAGTGGGGGTTTGTTTTACATGAGGCGGGGATGGGGTCGGCTTGTTTGAACGGTGGATTCGCGGGCGGTAGCGCGGCGGTCGGAATATTGGGTGTGTCGGTTGAGGCTGTTGACGTTGCCCATTGTTTTCAGACGGCCTTTGATGGTATGGCTGCGCTTGAGGGTCGTCTGAAAGCGCAGTCCGAGCCGTCGTTTGCGGTTTCGGCTTGCGCGTCCGGTATTCAAAGCGGCATGGACGGGCTGGACGGCTGCTCCGGCGCGAACACGACAGCCAGCCTGTTTTTAACGGGCTGTGGCGGAGACACGCAGGCGGCACGGGCGGGCGAATTATTGGAAACCCACGCGGACAGTACGTTTTCAGACGACGCTTTGTTGGTCGGCTGTTTGCAGTCGGACATTCTCGCTGCGGTGGATTTGGCACGTTGCTTCAACCCTAAATCCCTGCCCGCCGTTACCGTCCCCTGCGAATACTACGAAATTCCGGTCGAGCCTGAGCCGGTTCCCGAAACCTACGTCTGCGGCATCCGCCCGCCGTCAAATCGCCTCGCTCTGCGGTTTTACCGCAAAAAAATCGCGCACGACCCGCGCCATATTCCGCTGCCGTTTGCCTGTTTCGACACGGCAAAAACCCCTGTTTTAAACGGATACATCATGAAAAACACTGTCAAAGCCACGGCGGACGGGCAGCCGATTGAGTTGTTTACCGCCTCGTTTACCGCCGATACGGGCGGCTATTGCTGGCAAGGCAGCCTGACCGTATCGCCCGAGGATTTCGCCAAAATCAACCCCGACGCACGCGCAAAGGGCGAGGAAGCGCAAATCAAGGTGCAAATCAATGCGGACACTTTTGTCATCCTTGCCGAGGATTACAGCGACAACCGCAGATTTGGGCAAAAGAGCTATACGGTAACGGGCAGGAGCGTTACCGCCCGCTTGGGCGCGGACTATGCCCCAAAAGGCAGCGGCACATACCGCAACCCTATCTACGCCCAACAAATCGCCACGGAGGTGTTGAGACTGACAGGCGTGGGTTTGGACGGATGGACGATGGCGGATTGGCTGATTCCTGCCGATGTGTACGCATTGACGGACAAGACGCCGATGGCGGTATTGCAAGAGCTGGCGCAGGCGGCGGGCGGGTTTATCGAGAGCGACCGCGCCAAGCCTGCCCTGAGATTTAAGCCGAAGTGGAAATCGGCAGCTTGGGAGGTGGCGCAGGCTGCGGCAGACGTTACCGTGCCTGCCAGTGTGATTTACAGCATCAGCGGGCAGCGTAACGTGTCCGAGCGGGCGAACGGGATTTATGTTTGGCCGAGCCATAACAAGGGCAAGGGCGCGGACGTGTACCGCAACGGCAGCAACCGCGAGCCGCGAGCCTCTGCGTTGACCCACGCGCTTTATACCGACCAACCTGTTTTGCTTGCCGCAGGCGTTGCCGCCTTGAGCGCGACGGGTGTCCATAAGCGCGAGACCGTGTCTTTGCCTGTGTCAGACAAATACGCGATTCCGATGGCTAATTTAGGCGAGATTTGGCAAATCAGCGAGCCGTCGGGCAACTGGCAGGGCGTGGTTGTTGGCGTATCGGTCGAGGTCAAAATCGAAAACGACGCGCCTGTCGTTACTCAAAATGTCGCCATCGACCGCTATTTGGACGAGTGATTAAAGCCGCTTTAAAAATGCTTTAAAGGTCGTCTGAAAGCCATGTTCAGACGACCTTTTATCTATTTGTTGGGGGTAACAAAATGACCAATCTGTATCAAAACCTGACGGCACTGCTCAACCGCGAGCAGCGCGGCATCGCTAAAATAACAGGCGATTTGGGCGGCGGCTCATGGGCGGCGCAAACGCAAAGCGGCGGAAATATCGTTTTGAGCGGTCAGGCTGCCTTAAATCAACGTGTTTTCTACGACATTCGCACCAACCGCATCATCAGCCAAGCCCCCGACGCTGCTGTTTTGGAGTTGGGCGTGTAGTGTTGAGTGCAGGTGCGCCGCCCGGGCGGTGGGTGATGGTCTGGGATAATTTGTTTTATTTTGAGGGTGTGATGAGTACCGATATTCTGCGCTTCAAACGGGGCGAGACCGTCGAAATCAGTGTTGTCTTTGATGTTTTGGACGACTTGGGTATTTCTGCCCTGACCGGCGTGACCGCTGCCGCCGAGCTTCGGCGCAAACATACTAAGGAGACGGTTGCCCGCTTTCAGACGACCCTTTACCCCGAAATACGCTTGGTGCTGTTGCGCTTGGATGCCGATGTGTGCCGAGGTTTGATAGAGGGGCATTACGTTTTTGATTTGCAGTTTATTCGCCGCTCTGACGGCTTGGTGCAATACAGCGGAGATATTCCGCTGGAGATTTTAAAGAGTACGAGCAATGTTGGGTAAGTTTCGAGTTTTTAAGGGCAATTTGGAAAATGCCGCGCATCGGTACGATGACGACTTGTATCGGACGTGGTTGATACAGCCCGAAAATCAAGGCAAATCATTTGAGGATTTCACTCGATGGCTTGCCGACGTTAAAAGCGAGGATGCGGGCGAAGCCCCTGATTTCGTCGCAAGATTTATTTTGGCAACTTCATAAAGCAGGTAAAAATGACATTAAGACAACGTATAGACGCGCTGGTGGACGCTATCGGCGCAAAATTCAAAGAGGTTATAGGTAAAATCGGCTCGACAGATATGCTGCAAACCACAGAGCGCGGCAGCGTGGTCGGCGCGGTAAACGAGCTGAAAACCCGTATTGACAACATCGGCAGCGGTAACGGCAGCGCAGCGATTGACGATACCGCGCCTGCGGCTGATAAGACTTACTCCAGCCAGAAGGTCGATTCGCTGATTGATGCGGCAAAAACGTCCGTTAAATCAGAGATTTTAGACGGCGCAGACGCGGCATACGATACGCTGTCGGAAGTTGCCAAATATATTGAGCAGGACAAGACCGGCGCGGCTGCGCTTTCTGAAGCGGTTGCCAAACGCCTGCGTATCGATGAGGCGCAAGTTTTGACACAGCCGCAAAAAACCGCAGTGGAAACCACGCTCAATCTTGGCGATACTGATACTGATTTCGTGGCTAAATTTAATCAGGCGTTGCAGTCATGACCTTGGTCGAGCGTTTTAAGCTGTTTGTCGATGCCGTTGCTGCCCGGTTCTTCTACCTTCAACACAACGCCTTCGGCGGCAAGACCGTCCATCAACATTTTGGTACGGCTACCACGTCAAAGGCGTGGGATGCGTCGCAAATCAAAGCTAAATTAAAGGCTGCTAAAGACCGTTTAAAAGGTGTTTATATAGAAAGCGAACCGTGGGAGCGTTGTTTAAAACGATATGACCGCGAACACACTTTCTTTTACGCTGATCCACCATATTGGCAGACCGCTGGCTACGATAGTGCTTTTGATTGGTCTCAATATGAGCTGCTGGCAAAGGCAATGTCGGAAAGCAAAGGCAAGGTCATGTTATCCATCAACGACCACCCTGATATAAGGGCGTTGTTTAAAGATTTTCGTATTACTCAACTGGAGTTGGCTTATACCGTAGGTAGGGATAAGACGGGTAAAACTAGCGGCGAATTGGTTATTTGTAACTGGTAAAAACAAAAGCGACGTTTCCGTCGCTTTGTGTTCATTCCGAATTGCAGTTTATTTGGCACAGTCGATATTTTAAAAAGTGTCAAAACTTCCGCGAAACTATGACAAAACCGCCGCGACCTTACAGATGGTACTTTTGTGGCGGTTAAGTTGTTTGGCGATTTCGGCGATGGTGCAGTGGCGGGACAGGTATTGGATATGGTATCGTTCGTCTTGGGTCAGTTGTGTGTAGCTCATGGCAATCTTTCTTGCAGGAAAGGCCGTATGCTACCGCATACTGGCCTTTTTCTGTTATGGAAAGTTGCACTTCAAATGCGAATCCGCCGTCGTCTGAAAACTTCGGTTTGGGCAAAAAGGGGGTAGGGCGTGCGCAATAAAGCCGTCTGTATGCACAGACGGCTTGGGGTGATGGCTTAGTCGGCGGCGTGCCAGGGTTTTTGCGCGCCGGCATGGAAGCTGGGTTTTTCGCCGCCCCAGAGGGTGTCGATGTCGTAGAAGTCGCGGACGGCGGGCAGCATGACGTGGACGACGAGGTCGCCTGCGTCAACGAGCGTCCATTCGCCGCTGTCGCCTTCGGTGCTGAGGATTTCGAAGCCGGCTTCTTTGAGGCTGACGGCGACGTTGTTGGCGAGGGCTTTGACTTGGCGGGTGCTGTCGCCGCTGGCGATGATCATGCGGGCGAACAGTGAGGTTTTTTCTTGGGTTTCGAGGACGGAGATGTCTTTGGCTTTGATGTCTTCGAGGGCTTCGACGGCGGTTTCGACCATTTTTTGCAGGTCTTGCAGTTCTTGTTCGTTCATTGTTTTCCTAATGGTGGGAATGAAATGGGGTTTGGGAGGTATTATAACTTATCTGTATGAATTTACGCTATTTTCCGCTTTGGTACAGTTTGTGTTCGCGGATGTAGAGGGCGACTTGGGGCGGGAGGTCGTCTGAAAGTCTGCCACTTTGGAGGGTTTGGCGGATTTGGGTGGAGGAGGTGTTGTGCAGGGGGGCGTTGAGGATGCGGACGCTGCCGTTTTGGAGGGCTTCGCCCAGCCAGGCGTGGAGTTCGCGCGGGGTTTGGTTGAGGTTGTCGCCTTGGCGCATGGCGACGGCGATGTGGGTTTGGCGCACGAGGGTCTGCCATTTTTTCCAAGTGTGCAGTTTCATGAGGCTGTCGCTGCCCATGAGCCACCAAAGTTGGGCGGCGGGGAATTGCTGGCGGAAGATTTGGACGGTGTCGAAGGTGTACGTTGCGCCGTCGCGGACGATGTCGCAGTCGCTGGCGGCGAAGCGGGGGTCGTCGGCGATGGCGAGTTCGGTCATGATGAGGCGGTCTTGGGCGGGGGCGCGGGACGGGTCTTTGTGGTAGGGGTCGCCTGCGGGCAGGAAGACGACGGTGTCGAGTCCGATTTCGTCGGCGAAGGCGCGGGCGATGTGGAGGTGGCCGTTGTGGATGGGGTCGAAGGTGCCGCCGAAAAGTCCGATGTTTTTCATGGGTGTCCTTGGGTGTGGGGTGTGCGCTCTGTTTGGGTTTCAGACGACCTGTTGGGTTTATGGGTTGTCGGGGTCGTCTGAAAGGCTTTTTGCCTCGGGGCTGCCGTCGACAACCAGGGTGAGTTTGCCGGTGGTCGGGTGGATGACGAGTCCGTGGACGGCGATGTCGGCGGGCATAAGCGGGTGGTTGCGGATGACTTTGACGGTGTGGCGGACGCTGTCTTCTACGTTGTCGAAACCGGTCAGCCAGTCGTCGAGGTCTATGCCGGCGTTGCGCAGGGTTTCGATGCGGTCGTCGGGAATGTCGCTTTCGTGTACTTTTTCAAGGAAACCGGCGGCGTTCAGCCCCTTCATGCCGCAGTCGTGGTGGGCGATGACCATGATTTCTTTGACTTTGAGTTCGAACACGGCGACCAAAAGGCTGCGCATGACTGACCCCCAGGGATGGGTAACGACCGCGCCGGCGTTTTTGATGAGCTTGGCGTCGCCGTTTTTCAGTCCGAGCGCGTCGGGCAGCAGCTCGATGATGCGCGCGTCCATGCAGGACAGGATGGCCAGTTCGCGGCCGGGATATTTGTCAGTGAAATATTTTTCGTATTCGCCCGATTCGACAAAATTTTGGTTATAGGCGAGAATTTCGCTCAATTCGCTCATGGTGTTGGACCTCCGAAAGAATGGGACGATTATAGCGGTTTTCGGGCGGTTTGGCTTTGCAGCGTGTGCCGTCCGGCTATGGATAGAGTTGGTTGCAAATTGAAGCGGAGCAGATACAATCCGCTTTATGATTATGTATTGATTGGATTGAGGAACAGCCATGTCTTCGCGCCCTTGTTTTTCCGAAACGATCGACCGCCGCACCCACGACGCGCTCTACGATTGGGCGCGGGCAAGTTACGGCGCGTCGGACGACTGGAACACGCTCTATCTGAACGGGCTGGCTTTGGGTCGTCTGAATCCGTTTTGGCGCGAACGGATCAAACAAGACTGGCAGGAAGGGCTTTCTGAAATTTCAGACGACCTCTGCCTGCAAACGGACAACTGGCTGGCGATGGGCGACAGTTTGCAGCATTTGGCGCACGAATGGAAAAGCCTCGGACTGCTGCACGGCTGGCGCGACGAAAAGTTTGACGTGTGCGACGACGCGGGCAAGGTTCTCTTTGCGTTGGAACGCGCCGCCTTCCGCCCGTTCGGACTCATGAGCCAAGCCGTCCACCTCAACGGATTGGTGCAAACCGACGGCGGCTGGCATTTTTGGATAGGCCGCCGCAGCCCGCACAAAGCCGTCGATCCCGACAAACTCGACAACCTCGTCGGCGGCGGCATTGCCAGTGGCGAAACCCCGTTTGAAGCCGTCTGCCGCGAAAGCGAAGAAGAAGCTGGACTGATGCCGCCCGCCCTCGACAACCTCCGAGCCGCCGCCCGAATCCACAGCCTGCGCCCCGTATCGCGCGGCATCCACAACGAAATCCTGCACATCTTCGACATCGTCCTGCCCGAATCCGTCCGCCCCGAAAACCAAGACGGCGAAGTCGCAGGGTTTGAATTGATGAACGTTTCGCAACTCATCGAAACCATGTTGTCCCAAACCATGATGCACGATGCCCAGCTCGTTACCCTAGAAGCCCTCAAACGATACGGCGCGCTTGACAGGCAGCATCCGTTAAGCCTATGGCTGGACAGCCTTTGCCGCTGAATGCAAAAAATAAAACAGTACAAAACCATTAACGCCCCACCGTTTTCCTTTCCCGATTCCCCAAAAGGTCGTCTGAAACCCATGCTCCGACTTACCGACATCTGCAAACGCTTCGACAGCAAAACCGTCGCCGACCGCATCAGCCTGACCGTCTCCGCAGGCGAAACCCTCGCCGTCCTCGGACGTTCCGGCTGCGGCAAATCCACCCTGCTCAAAATCATCGCCGGCATTGTCAAGCCCGACAGCGGCGAAGTTTGGCTGGATGGGCAGGACATCACCGCCGTCCCGCCCGAAAAGCGCAACGTCTCGCTGATGTTTCAAGACTACGCCCTGTTTCCGCACCTGACCGCCCAAGAAAACGTCGGCTTCGGACTCAAAATGCGCCGCCTGCCCAAAGCCGAAATCGAAGCACAAACCATGCAGGCGCTGCGCGACATCGGTTTGGAAAACGAAGCCCGCCGCAAACCCGGCAGCCTCTCCGGCGGCGAACAGCAACGCCTCGCCCTCGCCCGCGCCCTGATTATCAAACCGTCCCTGCTCCTCTTGGACGAAGCCTTCTCCAGCCTCGACACCCACCTGCGCCACAACCTCTACCGCCTGACCGACGAGAGCATCCGCCGTCAAAACATCCCCGCCGTCCTCGTAACCCATTCCCCCGAAGAAGCCGCCGCGCTGGCAGACCATATCGCCCTCATGCACGAAGGGCGCATCCTCCAATACGGCACGCCCGCCGAACTCTTCCGCCGCCCCGCCGACGCCCAAGCCGCCCGCCTGCTCGGACTGTCCAACACCGACGATGCGCGCCACATCCCGACACACGCCATCTGTCCCGACCCGCAAGGCACACCCTGCCGCATCCTGTCCCTCACCCCCTTGCCCGACAGCCTGCGCCTGACCTTCGCCCACCCCGAATACGGCGAACTGACTACCCTTCTGCCCGCCGGACAGCTACCCGCCGGCGATACCGTGCCGATACATATCGATAAAGGACAAATCGTCTGGTTTGAACCGTCGCGATGATGTTTTGTGTCCCGCCTTAATCGTTGCGTCCGAACATAGAAAAAGGTCGTCTGAAAATTTTCAGACGACCTTTTATGTCAACACATCAAGGCGTTATCAAATATTGGTTTCCAGATAAACGACTTGGGTTTGCAGATATTCTTCCAAACCGTGTTTGCCGTCCGCGCCGCCGATGCCGGATTTTTTCCAGCCCGCGTGGAAGCCCTGCATGGCTTCGAAGTTTTCGCGGTTGATGTAGGTTTCGCCGAATTGCAGGCGGCGGGTGACGTAGAAGGCTTCGTTCAGGTTGGTGGTGTAAACGGAGCTGGTCAGACCGAATTCGCAGTCGTTTGCCAAAGCGATGACTTGGTCGAGCGTGTCGAAAGTGGAAACGGGCAGGACGGGGCCGAAGGTTTCTTCCTTCATGATGTCCATGTTGTTGTCGGTATCGGTCAGCAGGGTCGGCTCGAAGAAATAGCCGCGTCCTTCGGCGCGTTTGCCGCCGCAGACCAGCGTCGCACCTTGTTTGACGGCGCGTTCCACTTTTTCGGCAACGGCTTTGACGGCGCGCTCTTCAATCAGCGGGCCCATTTCCAGCGCGCCTGCTTCGGCTTCGGCAGGGTTGCCGTAGCGCACGCCTTTCATGGCGGCGGTCATTTTTTCAATGAACGCGTCTTTCAGGCTGCTGTGGACATAGACGCGCTCGGCGCAGTTGCAGATTTGACCGGTGTTGCCGACGCGCGAAGCCAAGATGGATTTCACTGCTAAGTCCAAATCCGCGTCTTTCAGAACGATGGCGGGGGCTTTGCCGCCGAGTTCCAGCGAGACTTTGGTGATGTTGGCGGAAGCGGCTTCCATCACTTGGCGGCCTGCTTCGACGGAGCCGGTCAGGCTGACCATATCGACTTGCGGATGGGCGGACAAGGCATTGCCGATTTCTGAGCCGGGACCGTTCACCACGTTGAACACGCCTGCGGGCAGTCCGACCGCATCGACGATTTCGGCGAAAATGTGGCAGTTGATCGGGGTCACGCTGCTGGGTTTGACGACGATGGTGTTGCCCGTGACCAAAGCGGGACCCATTTTGCGGGCAATCAGGAAGAACGGGAAGTTCCACGGCAGGATGCCTGCCACGACGCCCAGCGGACGTTTGAACAATAAAATATTTTCGCGCGGACGGTCGCTTTGGATGATTTCTCCTTCGTAACGGCGCGCCCATTCGGCTTGGTAATCGAGATAGTCGGCGGTGAACATGACTTCCACGCGCGCCAAGTCTTTGGTTTTGCCGCCTTCGGCAACGATGGTGTCGGTCAGCTCGTCGGCGCGTTCGCGTATGCCTTGGGCGATTTTGCGCAAATACGCGCCGCGTTCGACCGCAGGCAGCCGCTCCCATGCCGGTTGCGCCGCACGCGCCGCCGCTACGGCGCGGTCAACGTCTGCTTTGCCGCCTTTAGGTTCGCGGGCGATGGGTTCTTCAGTGGACGGGTTCAATACGTCGCGCCACTCGCCGTTGAAATCGTTTTCAAAGCGTCCGTTGATGTACATGGCCAATTGTTTCATTTTAAGTTCTCCTGTTGTTGTAGTCGCGTGTAGTCAGTGTATGCTTTTTATGCCGCCGCTGCAATGAAAATGCCGTTTGAGAATGCAAATTTAATAATATGGACGTTTGTTTTCAGACGACCTTTTGCTTTTTTATGTGCAAGGCTGTAAGGTTTGGGCATTTACAACGTCTAATCATACAAACCGTCCACACAGGAAACATAGAGATGAAACCCCGTACCTTCTTTTCCCTTTGCGCCAAGTTTGGCTGTCTGTTTGCACTGGGTGCTTGTTCGCCCAAAATTGCCGATGCCGAAGCCGCGACCGTGCCGCACACTTTGTCCACTTTGAAAACCGCGGACAACCGCCCCGCCAGCGTTTATTTGAGAAAAGACAAACCGACCCTGATTAAATTCTGGGCGAGCTGGTGTCCTTTGTGTTTGTCCGAACTGGGGCAGACCGAAAAATGGGCGCAGGATAAGCGGTTCAGCTCCGCCAACCTGATTACCGTCGCCTCCCCTGGCTTTTTGCACGAGAAAAAAGACGGCGACTTTCAAAAATGGTATGCCGGTTTGAACTATCCCAAGCTGCCCGTCGTGACCGACAACGGCGGCACCATCGCCCAAAGCCTGAATATCAGCGTTTACCCTTCTTGGGCGTTAATCGGTAAAGACGGCGATGTGCAGCGTATCGTCAAAGGCAGTATCAACGAAGCGCAGGCATTGGCGTTAATCCGCGACCCGAATGCCGATTTAGGTCGTCTGAAAAATTCGTTCTACAAACCCGACACACAGAAAAAGGATTCAAAAATCATGAACACGCGCACTATCTACCTCGCCGGCGGCTGCTTCTGGGGCTTGGAAGCCTATTTCCAACGCATAGATGGCGTGGTTGACGCCGTATCCGGCTACGCCAACGGCAAAACGAAAAACCCGAGCTACGAAGACGTGTCCTACCGCGATACGGGTCATGCCGAGACCGTCAAAGTGACCTACGATGCTGACAAACTCAGCCTCGACGACATCCTGCAATACTATTTCCGCGTCGTTGACCCGACCAGCCTCAACAAACAAGGCAACGACACCGGCACGCAATACCGCAGCGGCGTGTACTACACCGATCCCGCCGAAAAAGCCGTCATTGCCGCCGCCCTCAAACGCGAGCAGCAAAAATACAAACAGCCCCTCGTCGTCGAAAACGAGCCGCTGAAAAACTTCTACGACGCCGAGGAATACCATCAGGACTACCTGATTAAAAACCCCAACGGCTACTGCCACATCGACATCCGCAAAGCCGACGAACCGCTGCCGGGCAAAACCAAAGCCGCCCCGCAAGGCAAAGGCTTCGACGCGGCAACGTATAAAAAACCCAGCGATGCCGAACTCAAACGCATCCTGACCGAAGAGCAATACCAAGTTACCCAAAAAAGCGCGACCGAATACGCCTTCAGCCACGAATACGACCACCTGTTCAAACCCGGCATTTATGTGGACGTCGTCAGCGGCGAACCCCTGTTTTCTTCCGCCGACAAATTCGATTCCGGCTGCGGCTGGCCGAGCTTCACCCGCCCGATTAACGCCGCCGCCGTTACCGAACACGACGATTTCAGCTACAACATGCGCCGCACCGAAGTACGCAGCCATGCCGCCGATTCGCACTTGGGACACGTCTTCGCCGACGGCCCCAAAGACAAAGGCGGACTGCGCTACTGCATCAACGGCGCGAGCCTGAAATTCATCCCGCTGGAACAAATGGACGCGGCAGGCTACGGCGCATTGAAAGGCAAAGTGAAATAAAGGCGCGATAACACGAAAGGTCGTCTGAAAACGGCGTGGTAAGCAATTCATACCTGACCCGCCGTTTTTCAGACGACCTTTTACCGCCGCGATACTTGTTCTTTCCTCCGACAGCTAGAAACGCGGATGGCTGGCGAATAAGGTTTGAAACGATACAGTGGATTAAATTTAAATCAGGACAAGGCGACGAAGCCGCAGACAGTACAGATA
>CAUSOO010000005.1:0-60720 GCA_963533245.1 uncultured Neisseria sp. | reverse complement strand
TGAGCTAAGGCGAGGCAACGCCGTACTGGTTTAAAGTTAATCCACTATAAAAAATGACAGGTCGTCTAAAAACCCGCCCACCCGTCATGTGTGGCGGACAAAACGGCAGACTGACTTTATAATCGGCAAAATAACGCCAATAATATTTTCTACACATTGCGAATGCTTTTCAGACGACCCCTGCCTTGATACGTCGTCTGAAACATCGACAACGTCAACCCATACCCAACCAGAGAGATTCTTTTGCAAACCCTTCTAGCTTTTATTTTTGCCATCCTGATTTTGGTCAGCCTGCACGAGTTCGGACACTACATTGTTGCCAGATTGTGCGGCGTCAAGGTTGTGCGCTTTTCCGTCGGCTTCGGCAAACCGTTTTTCAGCAGAAAGCGCGGCGATACCGAATGGTGTTTGGCGCCCATCCCCTTGGGCGGCTATGTCAAAATGGTCGATACGCGCGAGGGTGAAGTGGCGCAGGCAGACCTGCCTTACGCCTTCGACAAACAGCATCCCGCCAAACGCATCGCCATCGTCGCCGCAGGCCCGCTGACCAATCTCGCGCTGGCAGTTCTGCTTTACGGCTTGAGTTTTTCCTTCGGCGTTACCGAAATCCGCCCTTATGTCGGCATGGTCGAGCAAAATACCATTGCCTCAAAAGCAGGTTTTCAGCCCGGAGACAAAATTATTTCGGTTAACGGCGTTAACGTCGGCGAGTGGGAAAAAGCCCAGCAAGAAATCGTGTTGAACATCGAGTCAGGCAAGGTAAATGTTGCCGTTCAGACGACCTCGGGGCAAAAAACCATGCGGATTATCGATGCCGCCGGCACGCCCGAAGCAGGTAAAATTGCGAAAAACCAAGGCTATATCGGGTTGTCGCCTTTTAAAATCACCACCCGTGTCGGCGAAGTGACAGAAAACAGCCCGGCTGAAAAAGCCGGTTTGAAAAAAGGCGACAAGCTGATCAGTGCCGACGGACAAGACATCGAGACTTGGCAGCAATGGGTGGAAATCGTACGCCAAAGCCCGGGCAAGAAAATCGAATTGATTTATGAGCGCGACGGTAAAACTTTTCAGACGACCATCCGCCCCGACAGTATCCAGCAACCCGACAGAACGCTGGTCGGCAGGGTGGGCTTCGGTCCTCAGGGCGACGAAGCGTGGGTAAAAGAAATCAAGCGCGAATATAAGCCGTCTGTCGCAGAAGCATTTGCGATGGGCTGGGACAAAACCGTCAACAACGCTTGGATGACGGTAAAATTCTTCGGAAAACTGATTACAGGCAATGCCTCCCTGAACCATATTTCAGGCCCGCTGACCATTGCCGACGTCGCCGGAAAAACGGCACAGCTGGGATTTCAAAGCTATTTGGAATTCCTCGCGTTGGTCAGCATTAGTTTAGGCGTGTTGAACTTGTTGCCCATCCCCGTATTGGACGGCGGGCATTTGGTGTTCTACACTGCCGAATGGATACGCGGAAAGCCCTTGAGCGAGCGCATACAGGCAATCGGCCTGCGCCTCGGACTGGCTGCCATGCTCTTAATGATGGCACTGGCTTTCTTTAATGACATCAACCGTTTGTTTGGATAATTTTATGAAATTGAAACAGATTGCTTCTGCTTTGATGGTATTGGGCATGTCGCCTTTGGCGTTTGCCGACTTCACCATTCAAGACATCCGCGTCGAAGGTTTGCAGCGCACCGAACCGAGTACGGTCTTCAACTACCTGCCCGTCAAAGTCGGCGACCAATTCAGCGACGCACGCAGCGAAGAAATCATCAAAAGTCTGTATGCGACCGGTTTTTTTGACGATGTCCGCGTAGAGACCATGGGCAATCAGGTCTTGCTGACCGTTATCGAACGCCCGACCATCAGCACGCTGAACATCACCGGCGCGAAAATGCTGCAAAACGATGTAATCAAGAAAAACCTTGAATCCTTCGGTTTGGCGCAATCCCAATACTTCAATCCGGCCACGCTGAGCCAGTCTGTCGCCAGCCTGAAGGAAGAATACAAAAGCCGCGGCAAGCAGTCGGTCCAAATCACGCCGACCGTCACCAAACTCGCGCGTAACCGCGTTTCCATCGACATTGCCATCGATGAGGGTAAAACCACCAAGATTACCGACATCGAATTTGAAGGCAACAAAGTCTATTCCGACCGCAAGCTCATGAAACAAATGTCTTTGAGCGAAGGCGGTATGTGGACTTGGCTGACCAAGAGCAACCAGTTTAACGAGCAGAAATTCTCGCAAGACATGGAGCGTGTCAGCGAGTTCTATCAAAACAACGGCTATTTCAATTTCCGCATTCTGGATACCGACATCCAGACCAACGAAGACAAAACCAAGCAAACCATCAAAATCACGGTTGACGAGGGCGAACGCTTCCGTTGGGGCGACGTGCGCATAGAAGGCGATACCCGCGAAGTGCCGAAAGAAGAGCTGCAAAAACTGCTGACCATGAAAAAGGGCAAATGGTACGAACGGGCCCAAATGGTCAAATCGCTCGAAGCCATTCAAAACCGCATGGGTACGGCAGGCTACGCGTTCAGCGAAGTCAACGTTCAGCCAGTGCCTAATGCCGAGACTCAAACTGTCGATTTCGTCCTGAATGTCGAACCCGGCCGCAAAATTTATGTGAACGAAATCAACATTACCGGCAACAACAAAACCCGTGATGAAGTCGTGCGCCGCGAATTGCGTCAGATGGAATCCGCGCCTTACGACACTTCCAAGCTGCAACGTTCCAAAGAGCGTGTCGAGCTGCTGGGCTACTTTGACAACGTACAATTCGATGCCGTACCGGTTGCCAATACGCCCGACCAAGTCGATTTGAACATGAGCGTGAACGAGCGTTCTACCGGTTCGCTGGATATGAGCGCGGGCTGGGTTCAGGATACCGGCTTGGTCATGTCTGTGGGCGTTTCCCAAGACAACCTGTTCGGTACGGGTAAATCCGTTTCCCTGCGCGCCTCACGCAGTAAAACCACGCTGAACGGCTCGCTGTCGTTTACCGATCCGTATTTCACACCCGACGGCGTGAGCCTCGGTTACGATATTTACGGCAAGTCTTACGACCCGCGTAAAGCCTCTTCCAGCGCGAAACAATATAAAACCACCACCGCAGGCGGCGGTGTGCGCATGGGCATCCCCGTTACCGAATACGACCGCGTCAATTTGGGTCTGGCGGCGGAACACCTGACCGTGAATACCTACAAAGGCGCGCCTAAACGTTATGCCGACTTTATCAACCAATATGGTAAAGGCACGGACGGCGTGGGCAGCTTCAAAGGCTGGCTGTACAAAGGTACGATCGGTTGGGGACGCAATAAAACCGACAGCGCATTGTGGCCGACCCGCGGTTACATGACCGGCATCAACGGCGAAATCGCCCTGCCGGGCAGCGACCTGCAATACTACACGCTGACCCACAACCAAACCTGGTTCTTCCCGCTGACCAAAGACTTCACCCTGATGCTCGGCGGCGAAGTCGGCGTCGGCAACGGCTACGGCAAAACCAAAACCATGCCGTTCTTTGAAAACTTCTACGGCGGCGGCTTAGGCTCCGTACGCGGTTACGAGAGCGGCACGCTGGGTCCGAAAGTTTATGACGAATACGGCGAGAAAATCAGCTACGGCGGCAACAAAAAAGCCAACGTTTCCGCCGAGTTGCTGTTCCCGATGCCGGGCATCAAAGACTCCCGCTCCGTCCGCCTGAGCCTGTTTGCCGACGCGGGCAGCGTATGGGACGGTAAAACTTATAACGACAGCAGCAGCAATACCTACTACACCAACAATGCCGCTCAAAACCCATACGGCTTAGGCAAGACCCACAAATCGACCTTCAAGGAAGAGTTGCGCTACTCCGCCGGTGCGGCAGTAACCTGGCTCTCGCCGCTGGGTCCGATGAAGTTCAGCTACGCCTACCCGCTGAAGAAAAAAGACAGCGACGAAATCCAACGCTTCCAGTTCCAATTGGGTACCACATTCTGACGTAGGCAGAAAAAGGTCGTCTGAAAATCGAAATCCCTATGTAGATAAACATTTTCAGATGACCTGAAGGAAAAGGGGCAGGGCGTTCTGCCTCTTTTTAAAAAACAAACCGTCATCCCGCTGATGGGCGGGGTACAAAATCAAGGAAATCCAGATGAACATCATTGCCAACGCCTTCCGCCTCGGCGGCGCGGCTTTATTGGGCTTCGGGTTGATGAACCAAGCTGCGGCGGCGGAAGCCGTACAGAAAATCGGCTTTATCAATACCGAGCGCGTTTATCTTGAGTCCAAGCAGGCGCAACGCATTCAGACGACCTTGGAAAAGGAATTCCGCAGCCGTCAGGACGCTTTGCAGAAATTGCAGCAAGAAGGTGAAAAGCTCGAAAAATCCCTGTCCGAAGGCAAATTGCAGGGCAAAGAGCGTGAAGCTGCGGCAAAACGCTGGGGCGAGCTGGTTCAGCAGTTCCGCAAGAAACAGGCGGAGCTGGCAGAAGACTACAACCTGCGCCGCAACGAAGAATTTGCCGCCCTCCAGCAAAACGCCAACCGCATCATCGTCGATCTTGCCAAACGCGAAGGCTACGATGTGATTTTGCAGGACGTGATTTACGTCAACGCGCGTAACGACATTACCGACAGCGTGATTAAAGCCCTGAATACGCGTTAATCGGAAGGCTGAACGAGATACAGCAAACCTGTTTTCAGACGACCTCTTTCACTCGAAGGGTCGTCTGAAAATCCAATAAACGATATAATTACTTGTCTTATCACTCCTGCCGGCATACGTTTTAGGCAAACCGTTCTGTCCGACTGCTCCCGCCGTCCCTTTTCAGACGACCTCATCTCAAAGCTTACGAAACATCATGACTTCAAAAACCTACACCTTGTCCCAAATCACAGCGCAGCTTGGCGGCGAATGGCGCGGCAAGGACATTTCCGTCGCCGCCGTGCGCCCGCTCGCAGACGCGCAGGCGGAACACATCAGCTTCCTCGCCAATCCGAAATACAAAGCCGAAGTCCACGACAGCAGCGCGGGTGCGGTCATCGTTTCTGCCAAAGCAGTGGACGAATTTGAAGGACGCAACCTGATTGTCGCCGATGATCCCTATCTCTATTTCGCCAAAGTCGCCCGCCTGTTTTCGCCCATCGTCAAAGCGCGCGGCGGCATCCATCCGACCGCCGTCGTCGAGGAAAGTGCGACCGTTCCTGCAAGCTGCGAAATCGGCGCAAACGCCTACATCGGCGCGAACACCGTGCTTGGTGAAAGCTGTCGCATCTTGGCAAACGCCGTTGTCCAACACGATTGCAAACTGGGCGACGAAGTCGTCCTGCATCCCAACGCCGTCGTTTATTACGGCTGCACACTGGGCAACCGCGTCGAAATCCACAGCGGCGCAGTCATCGGTGCGGACGGATTCGGACTCGCCTTCGCCGGCGATTCATGGTTTAAAATCCCGCAAACCGGCGCGGTAACGCTGGGCGACGACGTAGAAATCGGCTCGAACACCAACATCGACCGCGGCGCGATGAGCGACACCACCGTCGGCAACGGCACCAAAATCGACAACCAAGTCCAAATCGGACACAACTGCAAAATCGGTTCGCACACCGTCATCGCCGCCAAAACCGGCATCTCAGGCAGCGTTACCATCGGCAGCTACTGCATCATCGGCGGCGGCGTCGGTACGGTCGGACACATCGAAATCGCCGACAAAACCACCATCGGCGGCGGCACGTCCGTGACCCACAGCATTACCGAAAGCGGCAAACACCTCGCCGGCATCTTCCCAATGTCCACCCATAAAGAATGGGCGCGCAACGCCGTTTACATCCACCGCCTGAGCGAAATGAACAAACGCCTCAAAATATTGGAAAACCGTCTGAGCGACAGCGAAAAAGACGAATAACCCCACAATCGGTTTACATGGCGGATGCGCTTTAAATCCCAACAAAGCGGCAAAGCCTATCGTTTTAAAGCCTCCGCGATGAAACCGCCCAGCCAACCCCGAAATACCAAGGAATACGACGAACATGGACGTACAACTCCCCATCGAAGCCAAAGACATCCAAAAACTCATTCCCCACCGCTACCCGTTTTTGCAACTCGACCGCATCACCGCCTTCGAGTCCATGAAAACCCTGACCGCGATTAAAAACGTCACCATGAACGAGCCGCAGTTCCAAGGCCATTTCCCCGACCTGCCCGTCATGCCCGGCGTACTCATCATCGAAGCCATGGCGCAAGCCTGCGGCACACTCGCCATCCTCAGCGAAGGCGGCCGCAAAGAAAACGAATTCTTCTTCTTCGCCGGCATAGACGAAGCCCGCTTCAAACGCCAAGTCATCCCCGGCGACCAGCTTGTTTTCGAAGTCGAGCTGCTGACCAACAAACGCGGCATCGGCAAATTCAGCGCCGTCGCCAAAGTGGACGGACAAGTCGCCGTCGAAGCCATCATCATGTGTGCCAAACGCGTGGTTTGAGTGTTCAGAAAAAGGTCGTCTGAAAGTTTTCAGACGACCTGTTGCCGTCGCGCATCTTCGCGGCAACACGACAGGAAAGGAAAAACATGACCCTCATCCACCCGACCGCCGTCATTGACCCCAAAGCCGAACTCGACTCCAGCGTCAAAGTCGGCGCGTACACCGTCATCGGTCCCAATGTCCAAATCGGCGCGAACACCGAAATCGGCCCGCATACCGTCATCAACGGCCACACCACCATCGGCGAAAACAACCGCATTTTCCAATTTGCCAGCCTCGGCGAAATCCCGCAGGACAAAAAATACCGCGACGAGCCGACCAAGCTGATTATCGGCAACGGCAACACCATCCGCGAATTCACCACCTTCAACCTAGGCACGGTAACCGGCATCGGCGAAACCCGCGTCGGCGACGACAACTGGATTATGGCGTATTGCCACCTCGCGCACGACTGCGTCATCGGCAACCACACCATCTTCGCCAACAACGCCTCCCTCGCCGGACACGTTACCATCGGCGACTACGTTGTCTTGGGCGGCTACACACTGGTGTTCCAGTTCTGCCAAATCGGCGACTACGCCATGACCGCCTTCGCCGCAGGCGTACACAAAGACGTACCGCCTTACTTCATGGCGGCAGGCTACCGCGCCGAACCCGCAGGCATCAACAGCGAAGGCATGCGCCGCAACGGCTTCACCGCCGAGCAGATCGCCGCCGTCAAAGATGTGTATAAAACCATCTACCACCGCGGCATCCCGTTTGAAGAAGCCAAAGCCGACATCCTCCGCCGCGCCGAAACGCAGGCAGAGCTGGCGGTGTTTAAAGACTTCTTCGCCCAATCTACGCGCGGGATTATCCGTTGATTGGGAGAAACCGTACCGACAGGCAGGCTTGAGGGCTGAAAGCCATCGCGGCGAAAAGGTTTGAATAGAAACTTGGGTGCTGTCCGCAAACCGTTTCAGACGACGTTGTCGCACCGTCAGCCTTGTCCTCTCCCTGTTTGGCGCGGGAATGACTGCCGTACAAACATTCGTCTTCAGTCCAATAGAAAAGGTCGTCTGAAAACCGGGTAAACCGAGTTTCAGACGACCTTTTGATTTTATGGCACGATGTTCGTCATGCGGATTTCAGGGGAACGGATGATTGGGGCGGTATCTTCTGAGTGGGCAATGCCTGCCGTTCCGCCCGCTTAGTGGACGTGGCTGCTTTCTACGCCGCCTTTGATTTCGCCATAGACTTGTGCAGAACTGCCTTGTCCGGATTGGGCGGCGCAGGCGTTGAGGAGCAGGAGGGCGGTGGTGAGGAAGATGAATTTTTTCATGCTGGTTTCCTTTGGTTGGATGGGAGGGGAGGTCGTCTGAAACGCAATAATATAGTGGATTAACTTTAAACCAGTACGGCGTTGCCTCGCCTTAGCTCAAAGAGAACGATTCTCTAAGGTGCTGAAGCACCAAGTGAATCGGTTCCGTACTATCTGTACTGTCTGCGGCTTCGCCGCCTTGTCCTGATTTTTGTTAATCCACTATAAGGTTTCAGGCGACCTTTTTTACCAATGCGACGCCATATTGTCGCGGTGGATGAGTTCGTCTTCGTGGGCGTAGCCTAATTTTTCGGCGATGCGCTCGGACGGGGTTTGCAAGATTTTGGCGGTTTCGCCGCTACTGTAATTGGTCAGGCCGCGGGCGATTTCTTTGCCGTCGGTATCGAGGATGGCAACGAGTTCGCCGCGGTGGAAATGTCCGTCCGCGCGGATGCAGCCGACGGGCAGCAGGCTGGCGTGCTGTTCGGTCAGGGCTTTTGCCGCGCCGCTGTCGACGGTCAGGCTGCCGGCGGTTTGGACGTGTCCGAGCAGCCATTGCTTGCGGGCGGCGACGCGGCTGTGTGCGCTGGTGAAGAGCGTGCCTATGCTTTCGCCTTGTTTAAGGCGGACGAGGACGTCGGGTTCGCCGCCCCATGCGACGACGGTGGCGGCTCCGCTAAGTGCGGCGCGTTTGGCGGCGGTTACTTTTGTGTACATGCCGCCGGTGCCGACGCTGCTGCCTGCGCCGCCCGCCATGCTTTCGAGGTCGGGATGGTCGGCTGCGATGGTCGGAATCAGTTTGGCTTGCGGATTTTTGCGCGGGTCGCTGTCGTACAAGCCTTTTTGGTCGGTCAGGAGGACGAGGGCGTCGGCTTCGATGAGGTTGGTCACGAGCGCGCCGAGGGTGTCGTTGTCGCCGAGTTTGATTTCGTCGGTGGTAACGGTGTCGTTTTCGTTGATGACGGGGACGATGCCTTTGGACAACAGGGTTTGCAGGGTGCTGCGGGCGTTGAGGTAGCGGGTGCGGTTGCTCAGGTCGTCGTGGGTGAGCAGGATTTGGGCGGTGCGGATGCCGTGCGGTGCGAACGCGGTTTCGTAGGCTTGGGCAATGCCGGTTTGTCCGACGGCGGCGGCGGCTTGCAGCTCGTTGATGGCGGTGGGGCGTTTGCTCCAGCCCAGCCGTTTGATGCCTTCGGCGATGGCGCCGCTGGAAACGAGGACGGTTTGCACGCCTTGTTTGCCCAGTTCGGCGATTTGCGCCGCCCAGCGGTCGAGTGCGGCTTGGTCTATGCCTTTGCCGCCTGCGGTAACGAGGCTGGAGCCGACTTTGACGACAAGGGTGCGGATGTTGGAAAGGTTTTGCAGGGACATGGTTTTTCTCGCTGGGGATATGGGGCGGCTTCGGACGGGTTGTTAAACGTAAAAAGGTCGTCTGAAAGCGCGAAAACTGATTTTCAGACGACCCCTATGGGGCTGTCAATACGCGGTATCGTGAAATTGCTAAAAGACAGGCGGGATTCGGTGAGCCGACTGTTGATGCCAATACGATACAAAAAGGTCGTCTGAAAACCACGATACGGGTTTTCAGACGACCTTTGATTTATAGTGGATTAACTTTAAACCAGTACGGCGTTGCCTCGCCTTAGCTCAAAGAGAACGATTCTCTAAGGTGCTGAAGCACCAAGTGAATCGGTTCCGTACTATCTGTACTGTCTGCGGCTTCGTCGCCTTGTCCTGATTTAAATTTAATCCACTATATTTGGTGTACAAGAATATCAAATACTCTGCGTATAGCCAGCCTACCTACATCGATACGGCGGATAGCAGATACCGTATCGGCAATCAGGCCGGCCATCTCGACTATACTTTACCGAACACCTTCTCCAAATGCGCCCGATAATCCGCCAAATACTGCTCCACCTGCGGATTCTTGATCACATCGTTGCAGATGAACGAGGGCAGGCGCGTGGTGCCGAGGAACTCGTTGGCCTTGTGGAAATGCAGATACACTCCGTCCACGCCCGCGCCCTCAAAGAAATCGCCTTCGCGGGTAAACGCCTCAATCGGCGCGTTCCAAGTGGATGAAATCATGTGTTTTTTGCCATGCAACAAGCCGCCCGTGCCGTAGCCTTCCGTCGGGTTGACACGGTGGCGGCCGTCGTTGGCCACCAGCTTGTTTTCGCCCACGCCTGCGGTAAACACTTCATCGATATATTTTTTCACCGTCCACGGCTCGCCCATCCACCAGCCGGGCATCTGCCAAACCACCGCGTCCATCCACAGCCATTTTTCCACTTCGGCATCTTTGTCGTAGCCTGCTTCAATCACGGTTTCCTTCACCGCATGGCCGAGTGCGGTCAGCGTGTCGCGCGCGGTTTGGTGCAATGTGTGGTTCAGGCGGCCGGCGGAATGGCCGAAATGTTGGCCGCCGTCAATTAACAGAATATTCATGTTGGTCCCTCAAATATTTGCGTTGAAAAAGCATTATTGTACCCCGATGCTTTATAATGAAAACAGCAATAATTGCAAAACACTTTTCTAGGAAACGCAATAATGAAAACCCATTCGGACGAACTGGCTGTGTTTGTGCAGGTGGTGGAAAGCGGCAGTTTCAGCCGTGCGGCAGAGCGGCTCGGGCTGGCCAACTCCGCCGTCAGCCGTACCGTGAAGCGGCTGGAAGACAAACTCTCCGCCAACCTGCTCAACCGCACCACTCGCCAACTGCGGCTTACCGAAGAAGGCTGCCGTTTTTTCGAGCGCGCGCGGCAGATACTGCACGACATCGAAGCCGCCGAGGCCGAAATCCTCTCCGCAGGCGGCGCGCCGCAGGGCGTGCTTCGGGTGGATTCCGCCACGCCCACGCTGCTGCACCTCGTCGCTCCGCTGGTGCGTCCGTTCTGCGAACGCTACCCGCAGGTGTCGCTGCTGCTCACCTCGTCCGAAGGCTACATCGATCTCATCGAGCGGCGCGTGGACATTGCCATCCGCGCAGGCAGCCTGCACGACTCCGCCCTGCGCGCCCGCCATCTGTTTGACAGCCGTCTGAAACTCGTTGCCGCGCCCGATTATCTCGCCCGCCGCGGCACGCCCCAAATCGTCGCCGACCTGTCGCAGCACACCCTCATCGGCTTCTCCGAGTCCAAAACCCTGAACAACTGGCCGTTTGCCGATACCGGCCATACGCCCTACGCTGCCGTGCCGCAACTGTCCGCCAACAGCGGCGAAACCATCCGCCGCCTGTGCTTGGAAGGCAACGGCATCGCCTGCCTGTCGGATTTCACCGTCGCCGCCGATATTGCTGCGGGACACCTGCACGAACTCCTGCCCGACCGCGCCTTGAACGAAGCCAAACCGTTTTACGCCGTCTATTACGGCGACAATGCCGTCAGCCCGAAAATCCGGGCTTTTGTGGATTTTTTGGTAGAACAAGTCAATTAAAGTACGTTTTTAAACACTAAGTCTTTCTGAACTTGCCCAAGATATGAAAAGGTCGTCTGAAAACCAAGATACAGGTTTTCAGACGACCTTTGCTATGGCGGAACGGCTTTACGCTTCGACCGGTTTGCCGCGTAGGGAGAAGGTGTAGGCTTCGGTGATTTCCAAATCGATCATTTGGTTGATCATATCGGGCGTGCCGGTGAAGTTGACCACGCGGTTGTTGGCGGTACGGGCTTGGAGCTGGTCGGGGTCTTTTTTGGAGATGCCTTCGACCAGACAGCGTTGTACGGTGCCTATCATGGTTTGGTTGATGCGGGCGGTTTCGGCTTCGATGACTTCGTTCAGGGCTTCGAGGCGGCGCACTTTTTCGGCGTGCGGGGTGTCGTCCGGCAGGTTGGCGGCGGGCGTGCCGGGGCGCGGGCTGTAAATGAAGACGAAGCTCAAATCGAAGGCGATGTCTTTCACCAGCTTCAGGGTTTGCTCGAACTCGCGCTCGGTTTCGCCGGGGAAGCCGACGATGAAGTCGCTGCTCAGGCACAAGTCGGGGCGGATGGCGCGCAGTTTGCGGATGATGGATTTGTATTCCAAGGCGGTGTAGCCGCGTTTCATCGCGCTCAATACGCGGTCGGAACCGCTTTGAATCGGCAGGTGCAGGTGCGACACCAGCTTGGGCAGGTCGCGGTAGCACTCGATAATCGAATCGGTAAACTCGCGCGGGTGGCTGGTGGTAAAGCGCATACGCTCGATGCCGGGGATTTCGTGGACGATGCGCAGCAGGGTGGCAAAGTCGCAGATTTCGCCGTCTTCCATTTCGCCGCGATAGGCGTTGACGTTTTGTCCTAACAGGTTGATTTCTTTAACGCCTTGCTGGGCGAGGTTGGCGATTTCGGTCAAAACGTCGTTCAGCGGGCGGGAGAACTCTTCGCCGCGGGTGTAGGGGACGACGCAGAACGAGCAGTATTTGGAACAGCCTTCCATGATGGACACGAATGCAGCGCCGCCTTCGACGCGGGCGGGCGGCAGGTGGTCGAATTTTTCGATTTCGGGGAAGGAAATATCGACTTGCGACAGGCCGCTGGTTTCTTTATCCACAATCATTTTGGGAAGGCGGTGCAGCGTTTGCGGGCCGAAGACGACGTCCACATAAGGCGCGCGTTTGATGATGTTTTCGCCTTCTTGTGAGGCGACGCAGCCGGCAACGCCGATGATAAGGTCGGGATTTTTTTCTTTGAGCGGGCGCACGCGGCCTAAGTCGGAGAATACTTTTTCCTGCGCTTTTTCGCGCACGGAACAGGTGTTGAAGAGGATGATGTCGGCTTCGTCGGCTTCGGTCACTTGTTCGATGCCGCCGTTTTCTTCGGCGAGTACGGCGAGCATTTTTTCGCTGTCGTATTCGTTCATTTGGCAGCCGAAGGTGCGGATAAATACTTTTTTCATGGTTTGTGTCTTTCTCAGGTAGCCCGTAATTGCGGGGCTGATTGTTATGGAAATCTTAATTTCAGACGACCTTGGGGAAGGCTTGGCAGGTCGTCTGAAACACTGATTCGTCAGGGCGCAAAAATGCGCGGTTGCGCTGCTGCGGCTGCAACAGCCAACCACGCGGTGTGTGTTTGGGTCGTCTGAAACGGGCAGGCGGCGGCTTATTGCGCGTCTTGCTTAATCTCGTCGCGGACTTCTTTTTGCGCGGTAAAACGGGAGGCTTCGTCGTCGGTCAAAACCCATACTTCGCGCACGAGGGCGTTGGTGTCGTTGTGTTTGAAGGCGATGGTTTTGCCGGTTTTTCCCGCCAGCCGCCCCATCGGGATGAAGCGGTCGTTTTCGTCGTGGATTTTGGTGAAACGGGTAATCTGCAGCTTGGCGGAATTGCCGTCGGCAAGGCCCAGCGTCAAGAGGCGCGTCCATGAGAAGCCGCCACGGCTCACTTTCAGATAAGGCAGTTCGACCTGTTTCAAAACCGCCGCGTCCATATCGCTCGGCAGCTTGCGCTGGGCGGCGTAGGAGACGGTGGAAACCAAAAGGGTAAGCATTAAAATGAATCCGCGTAACATGATGTTTTCTTTATGGTATAAATGGGTGCGGATTATAGCACAAACGCTTCAAATATGAACAGAGTGATTGTTTTTACAGAACAATTTTCATTTTCAGATACGGCGTTGCGCCGTGGCGGTTTGGGCTTTCGGGGTCGTCTGAAACGGCTGGGGCGGGCAATCTGATGATAAAATACCGCTTATTTTTCAGACGACCTCAGAAAGAACCCGCTATGAACCGTAACGAAATCCTGTTTGACCGCGCCAAAGCCATCATCCCCGGCGGCGTGAATTCTCCCGTCCGCGCATTCGGCAGCGTCGGCGGCGTACCGCGCTTCATCAAAAAAGCCGAAGGCGCGTACGTTTGGGACGAAAACGGCACGCGCTACACCGATTACGTCGGTTCGTGGGGGCCTGCGATTGTCGGACACGCACACCCCGAAGTCATCGAAGCCGTGCGCGAAGCCGCGTTGGGCGGTTTGTCGTTCGGCGCGCCCACCGAAGGCGAAATCGTCATCGCCGAAGAAATCGCCAAAATCATGCCGTCGGTCGAACGGCTGCGCCTCGTCAGCTCCGGCACCGAAGCGACCATGACCGCCATCCGCCTCGCGCGCGGCTTTACCGGACGCGACAAAATCATCAAATTCGAAGGCTGCTACCACGGCCATTCCGACAGCCTGCTCGTCAAAGCCGGCAGCGGCCTGCTCACCTTCGGCAACCCGTCTTCCGCAGGCGTTCCTGCCGACTTCACCAAACACACCTTAGTCCTCGAATACAACAACACCGCCCAGCTTGAAGAAGCGTTCGCCCGCAACGGCGACGAAATTGCCTGCGTCATCCTCGAACCCTTCGTCGGCAATATGAACCTGGTCCGCCCGACCGAAGCTTTCGTCAAAGCCCTGCGCGAATTGACCGAAAAACACGGCGCCGTGTTGATTTACGACGAAGTGATGACCGGCTTCCGCGTCGCGCTCGGCGGCGCGCAGTCGCTGCACGGCATCACGCCCGACCTGACCACGATGGGCAAAGTTATCGGCGGCGGTATGCCGCTTGCCGCGTTCGGCGGACGCAAAGACATCATGGAATGCATTTCCCCGCTGGGCGGCGTGTATCAGGCAGGCACATTATCAGGCAACCCGATTGCCGTCGCCGCCGGCTTGAAAACGCTCGAAATCATCCAGCGCGAAGGCTTCTACGAAAACCTGACCGCCTTGACCCGCCGCCTCGCCGACGGGCTTGCCGCCGCCGCCAAAGCGCACGGCATCGAGTTCACCGCCGACAGCGTGGGCGGTATGTTCGGCCTGTATTTCGCCGCCCATGCCCCGCAAAACTACGGCGACATGGCGCGTTCCAATATCGACGCCTTCAAACGCTTCTTCCACGGCATGCTTGACCGCAACACCGCCTTCGGCCCGTCCGCCTACGAAGCAGGCTTCGTTTCCGCCGCGCACACGCCCGAGCTGATTGACGAAACCATCGCCACCGCGCATCAAGTGTTCGCGGAAATGGCGAAATATAGTGGATTAAAATAAAAATGAGACAAGGCGGCAACGCCCGCCGTGTACGGTTAGTACATAAGGACGTTGGCAACGCCGTATCATTGCAATTTTAATCCACTATAAGGCGGAATGGCTTGCCGTCAGGGCAGTGCGGGCAACGCCGCCTGATTCGCGGCAATCCGTCCACAAGACAAAAAGGTCGTCTGAAAACCTAAATTCGGGTTTTCAGACGACCTTTCGTTTGGGGGAAGGCAGGTTTGCCCTTAAGCCTCTTTGCACGTCAGATGGCGCACAGACGCGGCGATTTCGTCCGCCATCCGACGGCTGGCGCCTTGATGGCCGGCGACAAAGCGTGCCGCCTGTTGGGCGAAATGGCTGCGCTCGCTCGGGTTTTCCAAACAGGCTGAGACGAAGGTGCGCCATTCGTCCGCATTCTGCACCTGCACCGCCGCTTGGGCTTCCAGCGCGCTGCGGCAGGCGGCGGCAAAGTTGTAGGTAGAAAAGCCGAACACGGTCGGAATGCCGCAGGCTATCGGCTCGATGATGTTTTGACAGCCGCTGTCCACGAGGCTGCCGCCGACAAAGGCGACATCCGAACTGAGGTAGTAGGCAAAGAGTTCGCCCATGCTGTCGCCCACCCAGACTTGGGTTTGTCGGGAAACCGGCAGGTTGTCGCTGCGTTTTTGAACGGTATAACCCAATGCCTGCGCCGTTTCAAAGGTCGTCTGAAAACGCTCCGGATGGCGCGGGACGACGACCAGCAAGGCATCGCCGGTATATTTTTTCCATGCTTCGAGCAAGAGCGCCGCTTCGTCTTGGTCTTTGTAAAAACGGGTGCTGGCGCAGACGGCGACGGGGCGCGTGCCTATGCGTTCGCGGAAGGCCGCCGCCAACGCGCGCATCCGTTCGGGCGGGGAAATATCGTATTTGGTGTTGCCGCAGACATGGACGTTGGACGCGCCGATCAAGTGCAGCCGCTCCGCGTCTTCGGCGGTTTGCGCGAAACAGCCGCTTAAGGTTTGCAGCGCAGGCTCGAACAGGTTGCGGATTTTCAAATAGCCGCGCTGCGATTTTTCAGACAGGCGGGCGTTGGCGAGAAACAAGGGGACGTGCGCGTCGGCGCAGGCGTGCATGAGGTTGGGCCAGATTTCCGTTTCCATCAGCACGCCGAACAGGGGGCGGTGTTCCTTCAGGAATTGGGCGACCCATTCGGGTTTGTCGTAAGGCAGGTAACGGCATTGCGCGTCGGGGAACAGTTCTTTCGCGGCGGCGCGTCCGGTCGGCGTCATTTGGGTCATGAGCAGCGGCGCGTCGGGGAAATGGCGGCGCAGCGCCTCCACCAAGGGCTGCGCGGCACGGGTTTCGCCAACCGATACGGCATGCACCCAAATCGGACGCTGCACAGGCCGGTCAAACGGTTCGCCGAAACGCTCGCCCCAATGGTAGAGATAGGCAGGCGATTTGACGGCGCGCTTTTTGAGATAGTGGCGGATAAGCGGCGGCGCGATGCGCCATAATTGCGTGTAAAACCAACGATTCATGTATTCCACTCGAAAACGGTACGGACGGGGTGGCGGACGGTGCGCGGCGGGGCGGAATGTAGGCGGTTGACGGTTTCAAGCTGCCTGTCGCCGAACCTCCGGTTTCCCGGACCTATTCTAGCCGATTTTGCCGCTTCGCCCACGCCTCTTTTGAGCTGACTTGATGTAACGGCGGAAAAAGGTCGTCTGAAAACCCGAAATCCGATTTTCAGACGACCTGTCTTGGTTGCGTCGCAGCGGTTTACGCCGCTTTCTTTTCGCGTATCGGCAGGTTCAGCAAAGCCGCCGTCCCCGCCAACACCGCGTCGGCATACCACATCCAGCCGTAATCGTTGAACCGGTAAATCACGATGCCGCCGATATACGAGCCTAAAAAACCGCCGATTTGGTGGCTCAACATCGTCAGCCCGAACAGCGTCGCCAGATAGCGCGTGCCGAACAGTTTGCCCGTAATCGCAGCGGTCGGGGCGACGGTAGCGAGCCAAGTGAAGCCCAGCGCGGCGGCGAAAATGTAGAAATTGACGTCGGTTCTCGGGGCGGCAAGGTATATCAGCACCATCGCCACACGCGAGGCGTAGAGTCCGAACAAAACATATTTGCCCAAAAACCGCCCCGTACACCAGCCCGAAAAAATGCAGCCCGCGATGTTCGCCAAACCGATAATCGCAATCGAAGTCGAAGCGACCGAAGCGGGCAGGCCGCAGAGCGCGATTTCGTTGGGCAGGTGGGTCACCAAAAACGCGATGTGGAAACCGCAGGTAAAAAAGCCCAAGTGCAGCAGGATGTAGCTTCGGTCTTTAAATGCCGCTTTGACTGCCTGCCCCAGCGTTTGCCCGTTTTCAGACGACGTGTGGTGCGTGGCGACAGCGTTTTTGCCGCCCGCCAGCCACCACGAAATCGGCAGGATCAAAAGCGCAATCCCACCCCAAACATAAAACGTCCCCGTCCAGCCGACGGCGGGCAATACCAGCAAACCCTGCACCAGCGGCGCAAACAGAAACTGCCCCGCCGAACCGCCCGCGTTGACCAGCCCCGAAGCCAAACCGCGTTTGTGCGGCGGCACTTTCGCCGCGACCTGCCCCATGATGATGGAGAAACCGCCCGCGCCCGTTCCGAATGCAAAAAGCAGCCCGATTGCCAGCATCAGCCCCCAATAAGTCGGCATCTGCGGCACCATCAGGCAGGCGCAAGCCAACAGCAACGCGCCGCCGCCCAAAACCTTAAACGCGCCGAAGCGGTCGGCAAGCGCGCCGGAAAGCGGCTGGGACACGCCCCACATCAACTGGAAAACGGCAATAATCAGGCTGAACTCTTGGATACTCAGTTCGGTAGAGTCGACGACGGGGCGGACAAACAGCCCCATAGTCATGCGCATGCCGATGGTAATCAGCAGAATGGCGGCGGCAGCGGCGATTACCAGCCAAAGGTTGGGGGATTTTTGCTGTGTGTGGGTCATGGTTATTGTTTGTTTCTATTGGAAAATGCCGTTCAATCAACCGGCAAAACAACGGATTTTAACAAACGGGCTGACGCAGGCTAAATAACTCCTGATGCTTTGGATATAGCCAAAACCTCTATCCGCGCCGCATTGACCGTTCCCCTTTACCTGCAAGGCGGGACGTGGAACACGGACGGAAATTCAGCGCGTAAAGAACGGCAAAGGTCGTCTGAAAACCCAAAATCCGATTTTCAGACGACCTTTGTCCCGAGAGCGGATAAAATCCGTATTGATGAAGCCATATCGGCTTCAAGCGGATTCCCGATATAGTGGATTAAAATTGCAATGATACGGCATTGCCGCCTTGTCTCATTTTTATTTTAATCCACTATATAATCCGCCCTTTTCAGACAACCCCGACCCGCAACCGCCATGACGCCCATTTATCTCGCCGACACCGCCACCGAACACGCCCGCCTTTTGGCGCGGCAATTCCAGCTTCCGATTTTGTCCGAACTGCCCGACAGCGGCGAATACCTGTTTGCCGATGCGGAGGGCGTCAGCTTGTGCCGCGCGGGGGAGAGGGGGCGCGTCCGTGTCGATTTCGGCGGCGGTGCAGCCCAATACCGACGCACCAAAGGCGGCGGCGAGCTGATTGCCAAGGCGGTCAACCACACAACCAAACCGACCGTCTGGGACGGCACCGGCGGACTCGGGCGCGACAGTTTCGTCCTCGCCTCGCTCGGTTTGAACGTCCACACTTTCGAGCAGCATCCCGCCGTCGCCTGCCTGCTCGCCGACGGCCTCGAACGCGCGCTGCAAGCGCCTGAAATTCAAGACATCGCCCACCGCATTACTTTCCATTATGGCAACGCCGTCGAGTTGATGCGGGAACTCGCCGTCCAATCGCGCCCCGACATCGTGTACCTCGACCCCATGTACCCCGAGCGCCAAAAATCCGCCGCCGTCAAAAAGGAAATGGCGTATTTCCACAGCGTCGTCGGTGCCGCCCAAGAAGAGGCCGAGCTGCTTGCCGCCGCCCGCGCCGTCGCCAAAAAACGCGTCGTCGTCAAACGCCCGCGCCTCGGCGAGTTTCTCAACGGCGAAAAACCCGCCTACCAATACACGGGCAAAAGCACCCGATTTGATGTGTACTTGCCTGATTATCCGGTTAAAGACGGGGAATAATTTATAGTGGATTAACTTTAAACCAGTACGGCGTTACCTCGCCTTGCCGTACTATCTGTACTGTCTGCGGCTTCGTCGCCTTGTCCTGATTTAAATTTAATCCACTATAAAACGCAAAGGTCGTCTGAAAACTGAATTTCAGACGACCTTTGCGTTTCTGCGTCCTGCGTTAGAACGATTTGACCAGCGACAGACCGACTTCGTTTTGCTTGTAGCTGTACAGCCAGTCGGTGTTGCCTTTGACGCGGCGGTGTTTGTAGCTGAGAACGGGCTTGAGGCCGGCGAATTTCCAGCGGTCCGCGCCTATGCTGAGGCGGTAGGTTTGTTCTTTGTCGCGGCGGCGTTGTTCGAGTACGGCGTTTTCTTCGCGGTGGCTGCGGATGCCGAAGGTGGCGGAGGCGGAGGCGTCGAAGCCGGCTTCAAACATTTTTGCCGCGCCCAGCCGTGCGGAGATGAGGCGGTAGCTGTCTACCGGCTCTTCGGCTTTGCGCTGCTGCCAGTCTATGCCGCCGTAGAGCATGAGGTCGTTGCGCGGGAAATAGGACTGGGTGTTGTAAACGGAGAAGAGGCTGCCGTCGAGCAGGCGGGTTTTGTCGGAATAGGAGAGGTGTTTCCACTCGGCTTCGGTGTTCCATGTCCAGCTGCCTTTGTCGAGGTTCCACTCGCTGCGCACGCCGTAGGCGCGGTTGAGGGTTTTGCCGCCGCTGCCGTTCCATTCGACGAGCGGGGCGAGGGCGAAGGTGTGGCGGTGGTTTTCAAACTGATAACCGGCGCTGAGGTTGAGCGTGTGTTCGTTGAAGTCTTTATGGTCGCGGTAGAAGCGGCCGTAGCCGAGCGCGCGGGCGGCGATGCCGTGATGTCCTTTAATCTGCCAGCGGCGGACGGCGGCGGCTTCGTATTTGATGCCGTTGGCGGAAATGGGCTTGTCACCTGAAAATTCTTCCCAACATTCGCCGTCGATTTCGGTTTTACACCACGTTTTGCCGCTGGCTTCGTTGATGTTGCTGTTGTGGACGGCGCCGACGGAAAGGCTGCCCTGCCAGCTTTGGCGTTGGTTTAGAGAGTCGCGGAAATGGCCGATGTTTTCTTTGACGGCTTCGGGCAGGTCTTCGTTTTGAAGGCGCATGAATTCGGAAGTGGCTTCGCGGTTCAGACGACCTTCAAAGAGCAGGCGGGCGTAATCGAGCCGTCCGCGCGTGAAGTCGGGATGGCGTTGCAGCAGGGTTTCGTAGTCTTGTTTGGCATCTTTCCACCTGCCTTCGCCGCGGGCGAGCGAGGCGCGGGCAAAGAGGGCGATGTCGGGGTCGTATTCGGTTTGCTGGGTATAACGCTCGAGCAGCGGGCGCACGGTTTGCCAGTCGCTGCGGTTGACGGCGTTAAACAGGGCTTCGCCTTGGTCGGCTTCGGGGTCGGTTTCGGCTGTCTGCCCGATGTGTTCGGCGGGAATGTCGAGACGGTATTCGCGCACTTTTTGTTCCTGTTCCTGCATGGTTTGGCGGGTGTCCTGCCACAGGCGTTGCGCGGTACGGTCGTCTGAAAAGTCGGAGCGTGGCGCGGCAAGGACGGGGGCGGCGAGAAAGAGGATAAGGCAGGCAGACGGTTTGTACATGGTGTCGGCTTTCCGGTCGGCGGTTTCAGACGACCTTGAGAAGGTTGGCGGGCTGGTGTTTAAAAAAGCCTGCGTGAAGCAGGCTTTATGTTACTTAACTCATTTTACTTAACTACGGATTTTAGCGTTTCACACCGCCGAATGCCGTATCCAAGTTGCGGTCGGTTTTAAATTTGGCAACACCGGCCAGCGCGCTTGCGTTGTGGCCGAAGAAGTGGCCTTCGGTTTTACCGAAGTGGCCGTTGGCGCGGGCGTAGCCTTCAAACGATGCGCTGGACGGTTTGATGCGGGAATGGATGTCCATCTGTACAGCGTTGTTTTTCATAGAACCTGCCAAGACGCGTTGACCGAAGTCTGCGCGCAAAGTACCGACCATCGGGTTGTTGCCGGTGTAGTTGTTGATACCTTTGACGGCGTAGTTGGCTACACCGGATACCGGCATAGAGGTAGCGCGTTTGTCGCCAGAGTAGAAAACGCCGCGGTTGGTGCCTTTGGCGTATTCTTTACCGACCCACTCGCCGTAGTACACTTCAGAGCCGCCGCTCTTGATGGTGTTGAACGCATAGCGGCCGAGGTTTTGACGGGTGTATGCGTCGTTGACCTGTACGGTTTTCACGCCGTTGCGGTCTACATTGCCGGGCATGCGGTTGACGTTGGTGTAGTGCACGCCCGAACGGTAGGCAGCGTGTTTCATCACTTTTTCGCCTTCGGCTTCAGATGCGGGTTTGCCCCATTTTTTGCCGTATTTGTGGTTTTGGTAACCGTAATCAAATGGATTGTAGGCATTGTTGGCGGCAAATACGCCTGCGCTGAACAAAACAGCCAAAACAGCAGCGGTGGTTTTTTGCAGATTCAGTTTCATGATACGCTCCTTAGGGGAAAAACGATGGTGGGGAAAATGATGTTCCGTCCGTGTCAGTGTGAGCAGACTATCGTTATGTGAGGAGACTATCGTTATGTGAGGAGACTTGTTTTTCTTTTTTCTGAACATCATTCTAGAGGGAGAGTGTTAGAGGAGAATTAGCGGATGTTTTAGGGAGTGTCTTAATGAGATAAGAATATTTATTTTTGGTTAAGATGTATAGTGGATTAACTTTAAACCAGTACGGCGTTGCCTCACTTTGCTACTATTTTACTGTCTGCGGCTTCGTCGCCTTGTCCTGATTTAGTTAATCCACTATATTTGGAATCGGCGCGGACGGAATGATGCTGTCCGCCAAATTGTCCGTGGTTACGTTGTTTTGTCCCAATGGATATTCGATTTGCGATTAGGCTGGTGTGTTAGAGGGAAGTTGTCCTCAAACAAAAAAAAGGTCGTCTGAAAAGTTTCAGACGACCTTTTTTTCAACAACATCTTAGCGGATATTGACGTACGCGCCTGAGTGCAGGTCGCGCAGCAGGTTTGCTGTGGCTTGTTGGGCTTTTTGTCCGGACATGTATTGGCGTACGGCGTTGCGTTGGCGCTCTTCGGGCGTACCGGCGTCACGGACGTCGTTCAGCTTGATGATGTGCCAGCCGAATTGTGTGCGTACGGGCGGGCTGATTTGACCGGGTTTGAGCTTGTGGACGGCTTCTTCAAACGGCGCGACCATCATGCCGTCGGCGAACCAACCCAAATCACCGCCGCTGTTCGCGCTGCCGTCTTGCGAATATTGGCGCGCCAAACCGGCGAAGTCCGCACCGCTGCGGGCTTGTGCATAGATTTTGCGGATGGTGCTTTCCGCGCCTGCCGCCGCGTTGTCGTTGTCGGCTTTAATCAGGATGTGCTGCGCGCTGTATTGGCGCATCGGTTCGCCTTCGGGCAGGGCGACACCTTGTTGGCGCGCGCGTTCGATGAAGCTGTTGACTTCTGCATCGCTGACGCGGCTGTTTTGCATCACGGCCTGCTGGCGCACTTTTTCCATAATGATGGTGTCGGCGATTTCGCGGCGGGTCTGTGCGGACGGATTTTTCAGGGACGGCGTTTGGGCGATGACGGCATCGATTTCGGCATCGGTCGCTTGAATGTTGCGGCGTTTGCCCGCTTGAACGATCAGGGATTGGTTCACCAATTGCGCCAAGACTTGCTGACGGAGTTCGTCTTCGCTGATTTGCGTGCCTTTAGGAAGGTGTTGGCGCGCTTCGGCAATGGCATGTGCCAGCTGGCGTTGGGTAATGACTTCATTGTCGGCAATGGCGGCGATGCCGTCGGAAAGGCGTACGGCGCCCGAGTCGGCGGGCATGGCTGCCGCTGCCTGTTTTGCTGCTTTCTGCGTTTTGACCGGCTTGCCTTTGGATGCGGCTTTGGGCGCGGCGTGTGCGTTCAATGCCAGACCGAGTGCGGCGGCAAGAATCAGGGGTTTGACGTTCATGGGGTAACTACCTCGTTGGTTTTGCTGTAGCCGGGAATGGCCAAGCGCAGTTTTTCAAATGGGTTGTTGCCGAGATTGCTCAGGTCTTTGAGTTGGAGATTGAAGAATACGGCGTTTTTGCGGCTGTTTTCGCCGGTCACGTAGCGTTGTCCGACGAGGCTTGCGCTCCAGCAGCCGCAATCGCTTTTGTATTCCGCGCCAACCAAGATTTCAAGCGGTTTCTTGGCTTGGATTTCGTAGTTGTAACGTGCGACGGCGTAAAGGTTTTTACGGATGGGCCATTGCGCCGCCAAATCGATTTGGCGGATTTTATCGTAGAAATAGTTGCCGTCCGATTGCAGGTAAATACGTTCGTTGCGGCCGTATTTGTAACGCGCGCTCAATACTTTGCCCGGCTCGGGATTGTAGCGGACGGTTGCGGCGTAGCTTTCGGCGCGGCTTTCGTTTTGGTTGTAGTGGATATCGAAGCCGGCATGGATGCTGTCGCTCAGTTTGCCGTGCGCGAAGCCGACCCAGTCGGATTGGCTGCGTTCATAACGGCCGACGCTGCCGTCCAGCAATACGTTGTCGTTTTTGAAATAAAACTTCTGTCCGATGCCGGCACGGAACAGCTCGGCACCGTTGTTCGGATTGAGGAATCGGGTTTGCGCGGCGGCGGTCAGGCTGTTGGCGGAGTTGATGCGGTCGTTGCCGACGTACAGGTTTTCACGGAAAAGCTGGTTGTAAGAGAAGCTGTTTTCCGAGGTGTCGAAATTGGGTAAGTCGTTTTGGGACTTGGTCGGGATGTAGTTGTAGAACAGGCGCGGTTCGAGGGTTTGCAGATAGGCTTTGCCGAACACATTGGCGTTGCGCTCGAAGGTCATGCCGGTATCGACGTTGAATATCGGCAATACGCGGCTGACGCGGCGGCTGGATTGGTTGCCGAACGAGCCTAAGTCGTAATAAGTCGCGTGTACGCCGATTTTCGGACGGATATAGCCCCATTGGTTGTTGAAATCCCAACGGACGCTGGGATACAGCACGGTACGGCTGCCGTCTTGTTTGCTGTCGTGGACGAAACGGGTGAACTGGCTGAATACGTTGATATTCGCCTTGCCTATGGTTTTCTGCCAACGTCCGGTCAGGCGCGGCATGATGGCGTAGGGTTCGTCTTTGTAACCGTTTTGGTTGGCAAGGGTCTGGTATTTCTGTACGTTCAGCGCGCCGTCAAAAGAGCCGCCCCAAATATTGTCGCCGTAGTTCAGCCACAGTTGGCGGTTGAGGTTGACGTTGCTGGCAATATCCTCGCGTCCGTAGAAATCGCGGTAGTAATTGTCGTCTGAAACCTGATTAAAGTTGATGCCGCCGCTGAGTTTGTCGGTCAGTTGGTGGTTGTGGTCAAACTTGATTTGATAGCGGTTGTTTTCGTGGCGTTTTTTATCGTGCGGCATCCAATCGCCGTCAATGACGCCGTTAAATTTCGGCTCGAGATAGCGGACCTGTCCGCCAAGCTGCACGCCGCGCGAGCTGATAATGCCGGGGCGGAAGGTGGCGTCCAAGTTGGGGGCGAGGTTGAAATAATAGGGAAGGGCGAGTTCCAAACCGTCCGAACCGGTTGACAAGGTCGGCACCAACAGACCGCTCTTGCGATGGCCGTTGAGCGGGAAATCCGCCCAAGGCGTATAAAGTACGGGAACGCCGCCGAACACCAGCGATGCGTCTTTTGCTACGCCTATGCCCGTTTCCTGATCGGTTTCGATGCTTTTCGCTTTGATGAACCAACTCGCATCGCCGGGCGAGCAGGTATTGAATTTGGTATTGATGAGCTTGTACAGCCCTTTGCCTTTCATTTCCGCCTTTTCACTGACGCTTTGGAGGCGGCGGCCGTCTTTTTCGGCATCGACGCGGACGTATTCGCTCGAGCCGGTATTGTCTTTCAGATTGTACACCAAAGTATCGCCGCTGACGGTCGAACCGTCTTGATACAGCGTAAAGCGGTCACCCGCCCTGACGGTATCGCTGGTTTGGTCGTAATCCGCCCAATCGGCGTTCAACACTTCCTGATTGCGCTCGATGATGACGTCGCCTTCGGCGCGGACGGCGACTTTAGACTGTCCGGCAACCTTGTCCGCAATCACGCGGGTGTAGTCCTGCGGCAGAGGGTCTTCGCCGCTGCGTTTGATTTCAGGCTGCTTGTTTGCTTCCGAAGCCTGATGCTGGCAAAACAGGCAGGTATCGCCCAAGGACAATTTATCCTGATCGGCAGGGCGACGGTTTTCCCCGCTCTGAACCGCAGGCGGGGTGGCCCTTACCGGCTCGTAATCGGCAGGTTGCGGCAAAGATGCATTTTGCGCATATGCCCCTCCCGCGCCGAAGCCGACGCTTAACGCCAAAACCAATGGTTTGAGTGAAAATAAACGAGCCAAAATCGCCCCTTAAATCGGTTTGCCAGTTAGAATAGCGGTTATTTTAACCTGAAAATCCGCGACACCGCTATGCAACGACAAACCGAATTACAAAATTGGCTTCGCGCCGTCTATCCCGAACAAAACTTCGAATTGAGCTTCGCCGCCGCCGATGCCGACTTCCGACGCTACTTCCGCGCTGCTTTTGCCGACGGCAAGACCGTCATCTGCATGGACGCGCCGCCCGATAAAATGAGCGTCGCTCCTTACCTAAAAGTGCAAAAACTTTTCAATATGCTTAACGTTCCCCAAGTATTGCACGTCGACGAAGCACAGGGATTTATGGTGCTCAACGACTTGGGCAGCACCACTTTCCTGACCGCCATGCAGCAAGAGCAAGGCGCGGATGCACACAAAGTCCTGCTGCTTGAAGCCATAGACGAACTGGTCGAGCTGCAAAAAGCCAGCCGCGCGGGCGAATTGCCCGATTACGACCGCGACATCATGCTGCGCGAAATCAACCTTTTCCCCGAATGGTTCGTCGCCAAAGAGCTCGGACGCGAACTCAACTTCAAACAACGCCAGCTTTGGCAGCAAACCATAGACACCCTGCTGCCGCCGCTGCTTGCCCAGCCGCAGGTGTACGTCCACCGCGACTTCATCGTCCGAAACCTCATGCTCACCACCGGCCGCCCCGGCGTACTCGATTTCCAAGACGCCCTCTACGGCCCGATTTCCTACGACTTGGTTTCCCTCCTGCGCGACGCCTTCATCGAATGGGAAGAAGAATTCGTCTTGGACTTGGTCATCCGTTACTGGGAAAAAGCCCGCGCCGCAGGATTGCCCGTACCCGCCGCGTTTGACGAGTTTTACCGTTGGTTTGAATGGATGGGCGTACAACGCCATCTGAAAGTCGCCGGCATCTTCGCCCGCCTGTACTACCGCGACGGCAAAGACAAATACCGCTCCGAAATCCCGCGCTTCCTCAACTACCTGCGCCGCATCTCCCGCCGCTACACCGAGCTTGCTCCACTTTACGCGCTGTTGGTCGAACTGGTCGGCGATGATGAATTGGAAACAGGGTTTACGTTTTAAAAGGCAGATGGCTTTGTGCCATTCTTGATGATGAAAGAGGTCGTCTGAAAATCCTGAAATGGGGTTTCAGACGACCTCTTTAAGTCTGCTCTCGTCTGTTGAGGATGTTGTGGATAGGATTTCGGATATAGTGGATTAACTTTAAATCAGTACGGCGTTGCCTTGCCTTGCCGTACTATCTGTACTGTCTGCGGCTTCGTCGCCTTGTCCTGATTTAAATTTAATCCACTATACATGGCATGAGAGTTCGAGTAGCCCATTTCTTTTTCACTATAAAAAGGTCGTCTGAAAACCTAATTTCAAGTTTTCAGACGACCTTTCATATTCATGCCGGTCCAGCCTTAGCGAAAACTAAGCCTCCGCCACAGAATCGCGGCTGAAGGTTTTTTCGCAGTAGTGGCATTTGAGCTTGGTCTGCCCGCTTTGTTTGCGGACGTAGAAGCGGCTTTTCACCGGTTCGCCGTGGCTGGCGCAGTTGGTGTTCGGGCAGCGGAACACTTCGGCGATTTCGTCGGGCAGGGTGAGCCGGCGTTTGTTGATGACTTTGAAGTGGTCGATGGTGTTGACGACGGCTTCGGGGGCGAAGAGGGCGAGGCGGTTGGCAGCGTTGTCGTCCAGCCATACGCCGGTGATTTTGATGATGTCTTTGCTGCCTTGGGTTTTGCTGGGCAGGTTGAAGCCGACGGTTACGGCGCTGCCGTAGTGCAGCAGTTTGAATTGGCGCAGGATAATCAGGCCTTTGCCGGCGGGGATGTGGTCGATGACGGTGCCTTTTTCGATGGCTTCGACGCTGAGTTTGGGGGTTTCCATATTTGCTCCTTATACTTCTTCGTTCAACACCAGCGATAAAATCGCCATGCGGGCGTAAACGCCGTTGGTCGCCTGCTCGAAATAGTAGGCGTGCGGCGTGGCATCGACGTCGGGGTGGATTTCGTCAACGCGCGGCAGGGGGTGCAACACGCGCAGGTTGGGGCGTGCGTTGGCGAGCATGGCGGCGTTGAGGTTGAATTTGCCTTGGATTTTGGCGAACTCCTGTTCGTCGAAGCGTTCGCGCTGGACGCGGGTCATGTACAGGATGTCCGCCCATTCGACGGCGGCTTCGAGGTCGGGCAGGATTTGGTAGCGGCAGCCTGCGGCTTCGAGTTCTTCGGTGATGTATTCGGGCATGGCGAGGCTGGGCGGGGAGACGAAGGAGAATTCGCAGTCCCAGCGTTTGAGGGCTTGGCAGAGGGAATGGACGGTGCGGCCGTATTTGAGGTCGCCCGCCATGGCGATTTTGAGCTTGTTCAGACGACCTTGGGTTTCGTAGATGGTCACGAGGTCGAGCAGGGTTTGGCTGGGGTGTTGGTTGGTGCCGTCGCCGGCGTTGATGACGGGGACTTTGGAAAACTCGGCGGACACGCGCGCCGCGCCGTCTTTGGGGTGGCGTTGGATGATGGCGTCGGTGTAGCTGGAGATGATGCGTGCGGTGTCGGCGAGGGTTTCGCCTTTTTTCGCGCTGGTGTTCGCGCCGTCGGCAAAGCCGATAACTTTGCCGCCCAAGCGTTGTACGGCGGTTTCAAACGACAGGCGCGTGCGGGTGGAAGGTTCGAAAAAACATGAGCCGATGAGTTTGCCTTCAAGCAGGTCGTCGCGCGGTTCGGCTTTGAGTTTGAGGGCGGTTTGCAGGAGCAGCTCGAGCTGTTCGGTCGTCAGGTCGGAAATGGAGATGACGTGTTGTCGGTAAAGCGGGTTGGGCATTCGGCTTCCTTTCTTCAATTCGGCAAAAACCCCGCTAAGGCGGGGTTTTACGAAACAACGACGAACGCGCCGCGGCGTGCGGTACGGGCAAAACGGGCGGGGCGGGCGTTAAGGCGCATGGGTCGTCTGAAATCGGTTTGAGGTGGCGGTATTATCGCATATTTGACGGGGTGGGGTTTCGGATTTTCGTGAAAAGGGGTCGTCTGAAAAATGGGGTTTCATCCTTTTCAGACGACCTGCTTTATTCGGTTTTGCCCGTCAGGGCTTTCATACAAAGCTGATATTCCGCCTTGCCCGTATCTCGGGCGAAGATGGCGTAGTCGGATTTGGGGACGGCGTTCAAAACCGATTGCGGAAAGTGGTAGATTTCTTGCGCCACGCGTTCGGTTAATCCTTGAATGAAGGAGCGGCTGTAATCGTTTTTGGCAACAACCATAAAGCGTTCGTTCATTTTTTCGACGGCTTGTCCGATGCCCGTGCCGGACAAACGTTCGCCCATAGCGGTTTGAGCCATCAGTCCGACCAGGGCGCATTGGTCTTGGAAGGATGCTTCTTGCGGTTCGGCGTGTACAACAGAGAATGCGGCGGCGAGCAGGAGGGTTGCGGTATATTTTTGTATGTTCATGGTGGTTTTTTTGGAATAGAGGTTGTTGGAGCAGGCGGAAATTTACATGAAGTATTCTGTGGTGGCAACAACACGAAGCCGGCAGGATTTCAGGCGTGAAAAAGCGAGAAGGTGAAACCGTTTACCGTTTGGGCATTATCCGCGGGCGAAGCGGCGACGAACATCAGACGCAGGTCGTCTGAATTTTACTACCGGAATGATTTAAGGCTATTTGAAATAGTTTCAGACAGTCTTATGTTATTCCCTATGAATTTAAGCAGTTGTCGGAAATTTTGTGAAAACATCATAGGACGTGCCGATAATTTGAGAACTTATCTTCCTGTTTAATAGTCTATTTTATTGTCGAGAATACCCCGACAGGATTCCATGATATGCAAAATCAAAATGAAGCATCCGTTAGGTGTGGGTCGTCTGAAACCGCTGTTTCCCGACTTTCTCTGCTGCTTTGGGCGGGAATTGCAGCGGCGGTGTGCTGGACTGTTGCCGATATGCTGCTGGTCGGATTCGTGCAGACGCCGGAACGTTATCCTTTGCTTTCGCAGACGCTGGCGCCGCAGTTGGGCGGGACGGCGGATTTTGCCGTGCTGATGCAGGCCGGCTCGCCCGAGCGGCTGCTGTGGGGCGTGTTGCCGGCGACGTTTTCTGCGGCGCTGTATCTGGCGGCGGCATTCGGCGTTTACCGGCTGATGCGGCCCGGGCGCACGGCCAAGGTCGGTTTTGCAGTGCTGTTTTTCGGATATGCGCTGTCGCCTTTGGGGCATGCCGGTTTTTATTTTACGGGCATGGTTGCCAAGGTGCTGCTGAATGCCGTGCCGGACGATTATCCGGCGTTGCTTGCGCTGTTCCGCCATTTTTACCGGATGCTGGCGGTGCATTGGATGGCTTCGGTCGGTTCGATTGCGGCGGGATGGCTGCTGTTGCTGGTACAGACGCTGCGCCGTAGGACGCTGCTTCCGCGTGTCGCTGCATGGTGCAATCCGTTGCCGGTAGGAACGGTTATTGCGGTTTCGTGCAGCCTGTTTCCGCAATCGCCCGTTGCCGCCGCGCTTGGCGGGGCGACGTTTAATCTGGCGCAGTTGGTGTTTTTTGTTTGTGCGGCGGCGTGTGTCCGCAGGCGGGGAATGGGGATGCAGCCGGGCTGAAATAAAACGATGCCGCCTTTGCCGGACGGCAATCATCCGCCTTGGCGCCGATGCTTGTAATACAGGTAATCCGCCGTTTCATCCCAAACTCATCACACATCATATTGCCGCTACGGCTCAAAGGTCGTCTGAAATTTGACGCTCCATTTTCAGACGACCCTTGTCGTTTTTCAAAAAACAAAAAATCTGACTCCGGCCCCAAGCGCCACGAAGCACGGACAGTAGGGTATAATTGCGAAATATATTCTTTTGTGAAATCAATAAAAAACAAAGACGAAAAGCAGTTTTTGAAAGGTTTCACCCTAATTTCAAACTCTACACAGGAAACCGCCATGTTAGTCTGCAACCCTTACGAAGTCGTGATTCACGGCACAACCAACAAAGGCAAGATTTTCCGCCCCAGCGACTGGGCAGAACGCCTGTGCGGCATATTGTCCTCATTCACCAAAGACAACCGGCTGTCCTACTCCAACTGGGTGCGCCCCATGCTGGTGGACAACGTCCGCTGCGTCGCCGTCGATAAGAAACTCGAAGAAGACAATCCGCAGATGTTCCGTTTCCTGATGGACTTTGCCGCCGACAACGACCTGCGCATCATCGACTGCAAAGAGCTTTTGAAAGAACAGGAAGCAAAAGCACAAGGCGAACCTGCCGAACGCGTCCCGCTGGCGCAAGCCATCGAAGAAAAACACGCCGCCGAAAAAGCGCCGGTCCAAGCCGCCGCTGCCGACTACGTTTTGCGCGAAATCCCGCCCGAAGACACATCCACCGCCTTCGCCGCCCTCAGCGTCCTGCGTTCTTCATTGACCGACATCAGCAAATTCACCGAACAAATCAACACCGTCCAACGCCCCGCCGGCTACCGCCTCTTGGGTATTTTCGAAGAAGGCAAACACAACGCCGTCGCCGTCTGCGGCTTCCGCGAATCCTGCAACCTCGCCAGCGGCCGCCATATCCACATCGACGACATCGTTACCCTGCCGCAAAGCCGCCGCAAAGGCTACGCCTCCCGCCTGTTGGCAGAAGTCCGCAAAATCGGCGCGGAAACAGGCGTGACCAAAATCCACCTCAACGTCCACGTCAACCACGACCGCGTCGATGCGCACCGCCTGTATTTCAAAAACGGCTTCGAAATCTGCGCATACCATTTCCGCTGCGATCCTAAATAAACAAAAAAGGTCGTCTGAAAACCAAATACGGTTTCAGACGACCTTTATAAATTCAACCTGTACTTGCTTGAAACTTAGTCAAGGATTCAAATAATGAAGGATTTAACTCAATAATCGTCCCAAGCAAAATCCCTTAACTACTTCATCTTTAATTATCTCTCCACTGTTCCCAATATAAATATGCCTCTCACAGAAATCGCCCGAGTCGCGATGAATTTCCATGAACTTCTGTTTTGGAGTTGGTACAGATTCATCTGTATAGAATACATCATCATTATCTGGCTGGAAAAAAGAAAAACCAAGATAGAGGGTTTCATTAATATTTTTTTTATTATATGAGAAGTAGATCGGGGAAGATTCATTCTTCTCTAAATTGAAGTTCCAGTAATTTTCTATTGCTTCATCCTCAGTCTGATTGTCATACTTTCTATAAACGTTGACTTGCAGCCAATAAGGAGATGAATTATGGATGACGATTTGTCGTTTTTGTTCAGTAATGAAGTCGTGTATCACAAAGGGAAACACGCAAAGCAATATTAGGAAAATTATTTTTTTCATGATAGGTTAGAAAACAAAAGGTTCAAAGAGGGCTCTTTCCGTTCAATAAAACAATTCAACCAGCCACTGAATAATTTTTGCATCTATCCGTTGAAGGAGGTTTGGGTGCAGTGGAGCAACAGGACCGCCGTCAGGTCCGCCACTCCAGCCGATATATTCATCATCGATAGAGAGTCTTGCAAAATTTTCAGGAACCCATTCGGTACCAAATGGGGATGTATCTCGATAATAGTAGAGCAAATTATCCTTTTCATCGGCAATAAAGATTGCTGTCCTAAAGCCGTTCCATCCTGTGCAGGCAAAAGTTTTTCTATTCTTCAAAATTCTGCGATTATCTGCCAAAATCTTTTTTTCCAATTCTATTTGTTCTAAACGTTCTACTTTATGTTGATATAAATACTCACATTCGGGGTTATCTTTGTAGCGTAATTCTCGGTAAATTGCTTCAGGATTTTGCATGAAATATAGTCCGCAAGAACCTTCTTGATAGTTCACTAAATATTTATTTTGGTAACAATCACTGCTCACGGAAAGATTTTTTATCTCTTCCCCCATCCCCGTTATTCGCCAATACTCAACTAACCCAAATATCAATATAAAGAAACCAAACCATTTCACTATTTTTTTCTTTTTCATAAATTTTGCCTATTATTTCAAAAATACTTCAATTGGGGATTGAAACGATATTCTTTTAAGGATAAAAATACCGCAAGGACCTCTTTCATCCTTTAATTGCTTGAATTGTAGAAAATAAATATATTAAATTTTTATTTATGGCATAGGTTATCAATAAATTTTGCTTCTATCCTATGGAAAATAGATGGGTTTATAGAAAAAGATTCTGCTTGAGCATATAGGCCTAAATCGAATATACCTTCTTCATCTAAGTTCAAGTCTAATGGCATGCCTAGCCAAACTTCATTATAGAGATAATAAAAAGACAGCAATTTACCTTGGTCATCATATAAATAGATACCGGAGTTGAGACCGTCTATGCTTAAAAAATTTCCTATACTGTCCAAACAAACAACAATTTTTTTATTTTCACTTACGCTAAACCTTTCACATTGGTCTCCATCACTAGGAACCAGATAACTAGGTAAAGTCTTTTCTTTATAATGGCAATATGCGCTATATCTAAAATAAAAATAAGAAAAAATTATAGTTAACAAAATAGTTATTAAAGCAAATTTTTTAAACATGATTCCACTTCAAAAGAAGGTCGTCTGAAAATCCTCAGATGACTTTTATAAATATTGGGTTGCCAACCTAAGCTACTCTTACTTTGAAAACTGATAACTCCCCATACAAAGTCACCATACTTTGGCGCCACTGTTTGAAACGACAGAACTAGTCTATTTTTCATAACTGCAAGCAACGGTGTTCATTTCCCATAGCAATTTGCTTTTTTCCACATTTTCTCCATTCATATCCAATTTGACTTGACAAATATCTTTAGCCGTCTTGCAAGTTGGATATTCTTCTTCAGATTTACTGAAACAAACTACATTTCTTTCCGGTTCACTTATATCTTCTCCAAAAAATGAATATTCATGTACAAATTCGAACCATTCAGTATTCATTTCTTCATGTTCCGTTGCACTAAAAAATACTATATGCAGAAGATCATTAGTCATCATTTTGAAAACCAATGTTGAATTTTGTGGAATTTCTATATTTTGCCGCATAATTCTTTTTGTCATGTAGTATTCGTATTTTGCATCTCCATTAGAAGGGTAGTCATAATAATAGTGTACTTTAATTGGATAATCATTCTGATTATGTACTTTAATATGGCGTACATTCTTATTTTCACACGAATACTTATCTCCATTTCCAATTAGCATCCACTCTTTATCTTCAGAAAGAAATCTCTTACACCATAACTCTTTTCCAGGTGTGTCAATCCAAGCATAAGAAAATAGCAATGCTAAAACAATAAAGGGAGAAAGAGCTATAAAAAATAAGATTTTTTTACTCATTGTTTCCAACTTTCTTTAATATTAATTTACCGTAATTTCGTTTTGGCTTTCCCCGATTGCTCTTATGACAATTTCTTTATGTAATACTTTCGTACCTTTAAATTTAGCCTTATCTGTCAGTAAGTAGGTTGGGCGTAGCGCAATGACACCTTCAAATCGCTCAAAATATTGGGCTTAGCCTAATCTAGGATTACAGTTCTTTTTTAAGCGTTCGTGTATCAAAGTCGATGACAAAAGGCTTGGATCGATAGCCACGCTCCATTCCTTCATAGAACACAGCTATACATTTAAATGTATATCTTTTTTGTTTAAATTTATCCTGTACACAATTAAATCGGTCATCGTTACTGCATAATCGTACACTTCCTGTCAACCTATCACTCTGGCTATTTTTTATATCACTAGATTCTGAATCAACAAAACCCAATAAATCTACAACATATGTTCGTTCGCTGCTTTCGCAATTAGCGTGGTATGCATTTGCTTTTCTTAAATTATTTATCATTTTTTGTTTTGTATTGATAAAATCCATATCAAATAAAACTTCATCAAATTCTTTGTTGATCACATAATTTTTAGGTTGCAGTTCATAACCATTAAAAGAAACGATACATGAGGTTAGAAATAGAACTGCGATAAAAATTAAATATTTACCTTTCGACACTTTTTAATTCCTCTGGATAAGATGGCAAAAGCAGGTTTGTCTGTTTTCGAATTACTTTTGCGTAAAATGACGATGAACGAAGCTGACCAGTTGCTTAAATATTAGTGCTTACTACGGCTGTTGTTTAAGCGTCCGTGTATCAAAATCGATGAGAAAAGGCTTGGATCGATAACCGCGATCCATTCCCTCATAGAATGCAGCTACACATTTAAATGTATATCTTTTTTGTTTAAATTTTTCCTGTATACAATCAGATGAGTTATGGTATCTGCACAAGCGGATACTTCCTGTCAAACTATCAGTCTGACTATTTTTTAGCTCACTATATTCTGGACCAAGAATAAATCCAAATAACTCTACTTTACCAAATAACTTTGCATCATGTGTTTTTTCAACACTTTCACAATTGGCATGATGTGTATATGCTTTTTGTAAATTATTTATTATTTCTTGTTTAGTATTAATAAAATCTATATCAAACACGATTTCATTAAAATCTTTGTTGATCACATAATTTTTAGGTTGCAATTCATAATCATTAAAAGAAACGATACATGAGGCTAGAAATAGAACTGCAATAAAAATTAAATATTTACCTTTAGGCACTCTTTAATTCCTCTGGATAAGATAGCAAAAGTAGGTTTGTCTTTTTTCGAATAGTTTTTGCGTAAATATCATGCTTATCATGGTTGCGGCTGTTGGTTGGGTAATGTTCTTAGGTGTTGGCGGTTTCGATAGAGGTAAAAGAACGGGGTAGGATTAGCGGTCAGCCATGACGGTTTGGATGGGTTTATGATGAAAGTCTGAATATAAGTCAAAATGACAGGTAGGATAAACAACGGAGGATAAGAGGTAAAGATGTTGTATGGGTGGTTTTGTAAGGGAGGGGGATGAATGGATTGGAGATGAAAGAAGGTCGTCTGAAAGTTGGGGTTCAGACGACCTTTTGGTATTTGTGGGATTCGTGAGCAAAGCCCACGCTACCTTTGATTTCAGACGACCTTGGGTCAGAGGTCGAAGGCGGCGTTGATGAGGCGTTTGGTGTAGTCCTTCTGCGGGTGGTGGAAGATTTGGTCTGCGCTGCCGTATTCGACGAGTTCTCCGTGCTGCATGACGGCGACGTTGTCGCTGACGGCGCGGACAACGGAGAGGTCGTGGCTGATGAAGATGTAGGTCAGTCCGTATTTGGTTTGGAGTCCGCGCAGCAGTTCGACGACTTTGATTTGGACGGAGCGGTCGAGGGCGGAGGTGGGTTCGTCGAGGAGGATGAACTTGGGCCGCAGGATGAGGGCGCGGGCGATGGCGATGCGTTGGCGTTGTCCGCCTGAGAATTCGTGCGGGTAGCGGTTGAGCGCGTCGGCGGGCAGGGAGACTTCGTCCAGGACTTTGAGGACGAGTTCGGTGCGTTGGGCTTTGGTCATTTCGGGGCGGTGGACGGTGAGGCCTTCGCCTATGATTTCGCCGACGGTGAGGCGGGGGGAGAGTGAGCCGTAGGGGTCTTGGAAGACCATTTGGCGTTCGGCTTTGAGCTGGCGCGCGCGTTCGGGGGTGAGGGCGGCGAGGTCGCTGTTGTCGAAGTGTATGCTGCCTTGGTAGGGGAGCATTTGCATGATGGCTTTGCCGAGCGTGGATTTGCCGGAACCGGATTCGCCGACGATGCCGAGGGTTTCGCCTTGGCGGATGGCGAGGCTGATGTTTTTGACGGCGTGGAAGGTTTTGAGGGGTTTGCCGAAGAAGTTGTGTTTGAGGGTGAAGTGGACGTTGATGTCGTCGGCGCGGATGAGCTCGGGCGGGTTGCCTTCTATGGTGTCTTTCATGCCTTTGGGGACGGAGTGGATGAGTTGGGCGGTGTAGGGGTGGGTCGGGTTGGCGAAGACTTGTTTGATTTTGCCGCGCTCGACGATTTCTCCGTCTTTCATGACGCAGACGGTTTCGGCGTAGTGTTCTGCGAGTCCGAGGTCGTGGGTGATGAAGATAATCGCCATGCCCATTTGTTTTTGGAGGTCGTGCAGGAGGTCGAGGATTTCTGCTTGAATGGTGACGTCGAGGGCGGTGGTGGGTTCGTCGGCGATGAGCAGGGCGGGGTCGTTGAGCAGCGCCATGGCGATCATGATGCGCTGGAGCTGGCCGCCTGAGAATTCGTGGGGGTATTGTTTCAGACGACGTTCTGCTTCGCGGATGCCGACGCGGTTGAGGAGGTCGAGAATGCGTTCGCGGGCGGCTTTGCGGGTGATGGTTTTGTTGTGGACGCGCAGGGCTTCTGTGAGCTGGGTGCCGATTTTCATGAAGGGGTTCAGCGAGGTCATGGGCTCTTGGAAGATGAAGCTGATGCGTCCGCCGCGCAGGCTGCGGAGGGTTTTTTCGTCTGCATCGAGGATGGATGTGCCGTCGAAGGTGATGCGCGAGTCTTGTCCGTAAAGGGTGCTATTTTCGGGCAGGAGGCGCATGAGGGACATGGCGGTAACGGATTTGCCGGAACCGGATTCGCCGACGAGGGCGAGGGTTTCGCCTTTGGCGACTTTGAAGCTGATGTTGCGCACGGCGTGGACGGTTTTTTCGTGGAGCTGGAAGCGGATGTCGAGGTTTTCGACGGTGAGTAATGGGGTGGTCATGGGTGTGTCCTCGTTGTGTGTGTCAGCGGTCTTTGGGGTCGAGTGCGTCGCGCAGGCCGTCGCCGATAAAGTTGAAGCAGAAGAGGGTGGCGACGAGGAAGAAGCAGGGGACGAGGAGCTGCCACGGGGCGGCTTCCATGGAGGCTGCGCCTTCTTGGAGCATGGAGCCCCAACTGGTCTTGGGTTCTTGTACGCCCAATCCGAGGAAGCTGAGGAAGGATTCGAACATGATCATGCCGGGTACGAGCAGGGAGGCGTAAACCATGACGACGCCGAGTACGTTGGGGATGATGTGGCGGGTAACGATGCGGCGGCGGGATACGCCTGTGATGCGGGCGGCTTCGACGAATTCTTTGTGTTTGAGGCTGAGGGTTTGTCCGCGGACGATGCGGGCGACGTCCAGCCATGAGACGAGTCCGATGGCGACGAAGATGAGTAAGAGGTTGCGCCCGAAGAAGGTGGTCAAGAGGATGACGAAAAACATGAACGGAAAGGCGTTGAGGATTTCGAGCAGGCGCATCATGACGGAGTCGAGTTTGCCGCCGAAAAAGCCTGCGAGTGCTCCGTAGAGCGTGCCGATGACGACGGCAACGAGTGCGCCTGCAATGCCGATGAGCAGGGAAATGCGTCCGCCGGCGGCGGCTCGGGTAAAGAGGTCGCGTCCGAGCAGGTCGGTGCCGAAGTAGTGGCGGGTGGCGAAGGAGGGCGGGATTTGCATGTTGTCCCAGTCGGTGTAGTCGTAGGTGTAGGCGCTGACCCAGGGGACGGCGATAACGAAGAGGATAATGGCGGCAAGGATGAAGACGCTGCACAGGGCGGCTTTGTTGTTGCTGAAACGCCGCCATGCGTCCTGCCACAGGCTGCGTCCGTGTACTTGTGCCTGTTCGGCTGCGTCTGCTATGGCGCGGGAATTTTTCTTGTTGAATAGCATGGTGTTCTCCGTTTTTTGTTTGGGGGTCGTCTGAAAACGGCAAAACCGGTTTTCAGACGACCTTTTTTTGCTTTTAATAGCGGATTTTGGGGTCGATCAGGGCGTAGAGGATGTCGAGTATGGCGTTGAAGACGATGGTCAGTACGCCGACGAGGATGGTCAGCCCCAAGATCATGCCGTAGTCGCGGTTGAGCGCGCCGTTGACGAAGAGTTGTCCGATGCCGGGCAGACCGAAGACACTTTCGATGACGATGGCGCCGGTGATGATGCCGACGAAGGCGGGAACGAGATAGGAAAGGATAGGCAGCATGGCGGGACGCAGGGCGTGGCGCAGGACGATGCTGTTCATCGATAATCCTTTGGCGCGGGCAGTGCGGATGTAGGGGCTGTTCAACACTTCTATCATCGCGCCGCGCGTGATGCGGGCGAGGCCTGCGACATAGCCTATGGAGAGGGCGGCGACGGGCAGGATGAGGCTGGTCAACGAACCGTCATTCCAGCCGCCGGCGGGCAGCCATTTGAGGGTGATGGCGAAGATGAAAATCATGATGGGGGCTTTGACGAAGCTGGGGACGACGATGCCGGTCATGGCGGCGGTCATGATGGTGTAGTCCGCCCATGTGTTGCGCCTGAGTGCGGCGATGGTGCCCATGAGTACGCCCAAGACGGTGGAGATGATGAAGGCGTACACGCCCAGCTCGACGGAAACGGGCAGGGCTTGGGCGAGCAGCTCGTTGACGTTGTAGTCTTTGTATTTGAACGAGGGACCGAGGTCGCCGTGGGCGAGTTGTTTGAGATAGTTGAAGTATTGCAGGTACATCGGGTCGTTCAGATGATATTTGGCTTCGATGTTGGCTAATACGGCGGGCGGTACGTTTTTGTCGCCGGTGAAGGGGCTGCCGGGTGCGAGCCGCATCAGGAAGAATGAGACGGTAATCAGTACCAGCATGGTGGGGATGGCGGAAAGTATGCGGCGGATGATGAATTTAAGCATATCGTACCTGATCGGGGCTTGGTGGGTCGGAATATGCCTGAATACGGGAAGGCGGTCTGAACGGGGTTCGGACGCTTGGGATGGTTTCTCTTCTTTGTAGTCAGGCCCTTGGTTTTGGAGTGTGCGGGCTTTTGTTTTTATGTATGGTCGTCTGAAACGGGATTTTGGGTTTCAGACGACCTTTTTGCTGATGCTTTTCGTGGGCAAAGCCCACGCTACGGCTTTTATGGTTGTCTGAACACTTTGGATGGGGTTTCGGACGGTTTTTTTTTATTGTGGCGGTTGCGGGTGGCAGCCTGCGTTTTATGTTTGTTCCGGAGGTCGTCTGAAACGGGATTTGGGGTTTCAGACGACCTTTTGCTGGTGTTTTTCGTGGGCAGAGCCCACGCTACGGTCGTTTCAGACGACCTTTGCCGTCAGCGCGCCAGCGGTTCGGTGCGTTTGATCAGCCATGCTTTTGCCGCGCCTTCGGTCAGCGGCTCGAGGCGGCGGCGGACTTCGGCGTGGTAGCGGTTGACCCAGTCGATTTCGCCGTCGGTCATCATGGCGGTGTCCATCAGGCGGGTGTCGATGGGGCAGAGGGTCAGGGTTTCGAAGTAAAGGAAGCTGCCGAATTCGGTTTCCTGCGGATTGGCGACGGCTTGGTTGGCGGCGAGGTTTTCAATGCGGATGCCCCATTTGCCGGGACGGTAGAGTCCGGGTTCGATGGAGGTAACCATGCCTTTTTTCATGGCGTGCTGCGGGCCGGGAACGGCGGCGCAGGCGATGACTTGCGGGCCTTCGTGGACGTTGAGGAAATAGCCTACACCGTGTCCTGTACCATGACCGTAGTCGCATTGCGCCTGCCACAAGGGTTTGCGGCAGATGGCGTCTATCATCGGCGAGAGGATGTTTTCGGGGAACACGGCTTCGGCAAGCGCGATATGGGCTTTGAGAACGAGGGTGTTGTCGCGTTTTTGTTCGGCGGTCGGTGTACCGACGGGGACGACGCGGGTGATGTCGGTCGTGCCGCCTTTGTATTGCGCGCCGGAGTCGATGAGCAGCAGACCGTTGCCGCTGATGGTGCTGTGGCTTTCGGGCGTCGCGCTGTAATGCGGCAGGGCAGCGTTGGCGTTGAAGCCTGCGATGGTGTCGAAACTCAATGAGATGAAGCCCGGACGTGCGCTGCGGTGGCGGTGGAGCATGGTGTCCACGTCGATTTCGGTCAGGCTGCCGCCGTTGTCGATGATGTCTTCAAACTCGGCGAAGAAGCCGCACAACGCCGCGCCGTCTTGTTCCATCGCTTCGCGGATGTGGGCGATGTCGGCTTCGGATTTGACGGATTTGAAGAAGGTGGACGGGTTGATGCCTTCGATCAGGCGCACGCTTTCGGGCAGGCGCACGAGGGTGCTGACGGCGGTTTTGTTCGGTTCGATAAGCAGCGTGCCGCCGATTTGCGCGAGTTTGTCGGCAACTTGGGCGTAAGGTTCGACCGTGATGCCTGCGGTTTGCAGCGCGGCGGCGGCTTCGGCGTTCAGACGACCTTGGTCGGTAAACAGGACGGCGTTGTCTTTGCCGATAAGCAGGAAGGATACGAAAACGGGGTTGAAAGGCACGTCGCTGCCGCGCAGGTTGGTCAGCCAAGCGATGTCGTCAAGCGAGGAAACCAAGTGGTAATCCGCGCCTTTTTCTGCCATGACGGCGCGCACGCGGGCGAGTTTTTCGGCGGCGGTCTCGGAGACGTAGGCGGGGTCGTGGATGAACACTGTTTCGGCGGGGATGGCGGGACGGCTTGTCCATACGCGGTCAAGCAGGTCGTCGGGGTGTTCGATGCGGATGTTTTTTGCGGTCAGGGATTGCGCCAAAGTGCGTTTGCCGGTGAGCGACACCATATCGGAAGGGATGCCGACGGCGGCGTTTTCGGGCAGGTTTGCCGCGAGCCATTCGTTATATGGCGGAACTTGCCCGCTTTTTTGCAGCTCGATGCCGCTGCCTGCAAGCTGTTTGGTGGCTTGTTCCCAATAGCGGCTGTCCACCCACACGCCCGCTTCATCGGCGGTAACGACGAAAGTGCCGACCGAGCCGGTAAAGCCCGACAACTCGCGACGCGCCTGCCAGTGTGCGGGCAGGTATTCGGAAAGATGGGGGTCGGCGGAGGGGATGACGAGTGCGTCCAAACCTTGCGCCTTCATGGCTTCGCGCAATGCGGACAGATAATTCGATACGGTATTCATGAACGGATTCTCCAATAGGGTTTCGCGGTTTCAGACGACCTTTTTATAGCGGATTAACTTGATGTACAGAGAGGTCGTCTGAAAAACGTGTCTATGTTATCAAATCACTTCTTGGGTGCAAACGACCAATTCTTGATGGTGTAATTTTTCAGCGGGTCGCGGTCGGAGTAGCCTTGGATGTCGGGTTTCACCAGATTGATGCTGACTTGGTGATACAGCGGGATAAAGGCGTCGTCGCGTTGCAGCATCGCCTCGGCGCTGACGTAGCGGCGGGCGCGCTCTTCGGCGGAAATGCCCGCTTCGAGCGTGCTGTTCATCAGCTTGTCAAACTCGGGATTCTTGTAATGGAAGGCGTTGTTCGGATTGTTGGATTTGAAAATATTGAGCATGCCCGCAGGGTCGTTGTAGTCGGAACACCAGCCCGCAAACGCCATGCTGAAGTTGCCTTGCAGGCGCTTGTCCAAAAAGGTTTTCCATTCTTCGTTCATCAGCGTGGGACGCACAAACGGTACGGTCGCCTTCCAAATGGATTGCAGCGCGGTAATTTGTTTTTTGGCGGCCTCGCTGGTGGTATAGACGATTTGGAACTCGAGCGGTTTCTCTTCGCTGTAACCCGCTTCGCGCAAGAGTTTTTTCGCTTCGGCAATGCGCGCTTCGCGCTTGAGCGGCTTCCACGCGGGGGCAGACTCGCCGCCGCCCTGCATATTTGGCGGGGTAAGCTGGAACGCTTCCTTGTCGCCGCGTCCGGCAACTTTGGTAATGATGGCGCGGTCGGTCAGGAGGTTGAGCGCGCGGCGGACTTTGGGATTTTTAAATTCGGCGGATTCCAAGTTCGGCTCTAAAAACCAAGAACACAGCAAAGTCGCGCGCCGGACCTGCCCGGGAAATTCTTTCTCGGCAATCTTAATTTGATCGGAAGGGATGCCGTAGGTAACGTCCACTTCGTCGGCACGGTAGCGGTCGTATTCTTTGCCGATGGCGAGGAACACCGCCTGCGGGATGGATACTTTTTTGCTGTCGTAATAAGTAGGGTTTTTATCCATGGTGATGTGGCTGTTGACACGCCATTCTTTGAGGATGTATGCGCCGCTGGAAACATAATTGCCCGGCTGCGTCCATTTTTCGCCGAATTTCTCGACCGTGGCGCGGTGGACGGGGTAGGTGAACTGCTGAATCAGCATATCGGGGAAATATGGCACGGGCGCAGTGAGCGTGAATTGCAGCGTTTTCTCGTCCAAAGCCTTGACGCTCAAAGTATCCGGCTTCGCCTTGCCTTGCAGGATTTCCGCCGCACCCTGTATTTTTGCGTCTTCCAAATAGCTGCTGTTAGGCGCGGCGGTTGCAGGATCGGCGAGGCGGCGGAAGCTGTAAACGAAATCTTCGGCGGTAATCGGGTCGCCGTTGCTCCAATTTGCATCGCGCAGGTGGAACGTCCAAACGCGCCCTTCGTCCGACGGCTCCCATTTCAACGCCAGCGCAGGAATGGTTTTGCCTTCGGCATCCGTACTGACCAAGCCGTCCATCATCTGACGGATAATCGCGCCTGCCGCCATATCCGAGCTTTTTTGCGGGTCGAGCGTACTCGGTTCGACCGCGTTGCTGATGACGATTTTATTGTATTCGCTGCGTTTGAATTCAGGCGCGGGCTTGACTTCGCGGTTGCACGCCGACAGCGCGAACACCACGGCAAGCGGTAAAGCCGATACGGAATAAAGTTTGGTCGGCAGCACGTTGTTTCTCCTCTTTTCCTTATCTCCCCTCCGTTTGCGTCTTGTAGAAATAAAAAATTACATACGACTACAAGATAGGGAAATATTCTGAATTTAGGCGGGTAAAAAGATTTATTCTCTATAAATATCTGAAAAAATCCGCCTGTTTTTGGAATTGGTTTGCAAGATAACACAAAAAAACGGCATAAAAAACATTTTTGAAAATAAAAGTTACAAGCGATTACAAAAATATTGATTTTTTTGCAAGCCTAAAATAGTATAAAACCCTGTTGAAACAAAAGTTCAGAAAAATCAAACAAAAGGAGAATAAAATGAAGAAGTTGCTGATGATTGCGGTTGCCGTCCCGCTTGCCGTTCCCGCTTTGGCATCCGACAATGAAGCCAAAATCGGCGGACGGATATTTACTTCTATCGAACACGAACGCAACGGCAAAGGCCAATCCGCTACCGATATATCCGACAACAACAGCCGCATCTGGATTATGGGCAGTGAAAAACTCGACAAAGACCTCAAGCTCATCTACGGCGTCAATTCATTCGTCGCCTTCGACTACAACGGCTGGAGTACGGATGACTCCTATATCGGTCTGCGCGGCGATTTCGGTACCGTCCGCGCCGGCTGGCTCAGCACCCCCATGCACTACCTGACCGGCGAACAAGACGCATTCAACGGCAACAACCACACCCAAACCATGGGGCGCATGACCCGTTTCGGCGGCCGTGAAATCGCCCTGAACTACGAATCCAAAACCTTTGACAACGGCTTCAACTACCGCGTCCAAATCGCGCCCGGTGCCAACAAATACAAAGACAGGAAGCGCAACGGCGACTGGATGGCGGGCTTAGGCTTGCACTACAAACACCCGACCAACGGCTTCAATGCCCACTACGCCCTCGAATACGCCCGCAACGGTTCGCCTGACGATACCAAAGACAGGCAGGTTCATTCCATGAAAGTCGGCTACGACAAAGACAATCTCTACCTCGCCGCCGGCATGATGTACGCCCGCAATGTCGCCGACAAATTCCACTGGGAAGACGAAACCAAAACCAATACCAACACCCGCGATTTCCAAGTTACCGCCGGCTACACCATGGGCAACATCACCCCCAAACTCGGCGTCGCCTACGGCCGCTCCGATACCGGCAAGAACTACAAACAGCTCGCGTTTAACACCGAATACAAATTCTCCAAACGCACGACCCTCTCGTTCAACTCAGGCGTAGTCAAAGAAAGCAAAGACCCCAAAACCGGCTGGGCGGCAGGCGTGTCATTGGAACACAGCCTGCAATAACACGGGGTTTGAAGCATAAAAGGTCGTCTGAAAATCTAAATCTAGGCTTTCAGACGACCTTTGTGTTTATAGTGGATTAAATTTAATCCACTATATCAAACGCCTGTCAGACGCATTCTTGCAAACAATGTTTCCGATACTCAAATTCTCATGAAAAAAACGTCGTCTGAAACTGATTTTCAGACGACGTTTGCCATTCACGCCCCTAGCGGATTCATTCCGCTTTCTCCAGCAAGGCGAAGCCTTCCACTTTGTTTCTCGGGCGCGCGCCCTGCCAGATTTTCGTCCAGCCCGGCGGCGCATCGGTATTTTTAGGCTGCTGCACCAGACGGTAGCGGCAGGCAGCATCGTCGATATGGAGTGTCAAGTCGCTGTATTGCGCCCAAGCGATACGGGCGCGGTGGTCTTCGTTGGCGATGCTGATACATTCGAGGTCGTCTGAAAGCCGTTGTTTCAGTTCGGGGGAGAGGGCGGCTTCCATTTGGAGGACGACGGGTGCATGGCTTTTGGCGGCGTCGAGCCACGGCAGGAACAGGGTCATCAGCAATGCCCACGCCAGCGTAACGCCTGCCGCCCAGTTGGTCACTGCCTGTCTGCCGCGGATGTTTTTGCGGGTAATCGCCCACAGCCACAGCGGGGTAAACAGCAGGGCGACCGCCATCGGTATCGGGTCGATGTCGGGCGTGTAATACGGGCTGAAATAGGCGGCGCGTTCGGCGAGTTTGGCAGGCCAGCCGTAGTTCATGGCGAAGAAGCCCGTCCACAGGAAAATGGCGAACAATCCGAACGCCATAACGCCGAACCAGTTGATAAACGCCGCCGCGCCGCGCCGCAGTCCGTCCAGTTGCGCCGCGCCAAGCAGGGCGAGCGGGGGCAGCAGCCAGACGAGGTTGTCTTGGAGGCGTTGCGGGCTGACGGCAAGAATGCTGAGGACGATGAGGAACCACGAAATGCACAATACGTTCCAGTTTTTTTCGCGTATGCGGGGGCGGCTTAACGTCCATGCGGCGAGCGGCCACGCGGGCAGGGTAAACCAGAGCAGGTTTTTCAGGTAATAGAACAGGCTGAAGGTCGTCTGAAAACCACCCAAACCGCCGAATGCGCCGAGCGAGTGGTGTTGCAGCCAGACGGAAAACAGTGCGGGCTGCGTTCTGGAGAAAATGAGCGGATAAACCGTCAAGAGCGGCAGTCCGATGGCGAACGCGCCGACCAGCGTCAGGTAATAGCGTTTGACGCGCCATTTCTCATCGAGCAGCAGGGCAGGTGCTAAAAACATCAGCGCGGCGGTCATCAGATAGCCCGATGAGAGCGACAGCAACGCCCAGCCGCCGCCCAGCAGCAGGGAGGAGGTAATGACGCGGCGTTGCGCCAACGAAAAGCCGCACAATATCATACCCGATGCGGCAAAGGCGACCGAAGCGGGGTTGAGGAAGTGCGCGACCGAGAGCAGCCCGATGCTGCCGATCAGGATGAGGACGACGCTGCGCCCGTGGTGCCTGCCCAAAAAGTTGAATCCGGCAAAACCGCAGGCGGTCAGCCCGAGAATCGTGAAGAAAACGCCCGCAAAACGAGCGGCATCATAAGCGTCCGCCGCCCAAGGCGACAACAGGTGTTTGAACGCCGCCGCCACCCACAAATAGATGGGCGGAATCTGAAAATCCGGCTGTCCCAACACATGGGCAACCAACGGCGTCGCGCCTGCGTCTAAGGCTTCGACGGCGGTAAAGACGGTGGGTTCGGCGGGGTTCCACAAGTCGTGCGAAAACACGCCCGGCCACAGCCAAGCAAATGCCATCAGCAGCAAGAGCCAGGGTTTTTCATGGGTTTTGGCAGGTTGTCGCGGATCGGGCGGGGTGTAAGTGAGCATAGCTTTGAGGATGTTGAACGTATTCTCGTGTAGTTTAGCAAAGATTCGGCGGGAGGTCGTCTGAAAGGAAGGATTTGGGTTTTTACTTCATTCAAACCACGTTTTCAGACGACCTTATATCGATCCTACCGCTGACGCAAATCAAGCGCAGGCAAATCCCGCCTTTACCGATGCGTCCCGTTCGCGGATAATTGAGAACATTCCCATTTCCGTTTCCAACCTTCACAAAGGATACATCATGGCATTTCTGAAACTGACCGAACAAAACGTGCAGGGCAAAACCGTCCTCATCCGCGCCGATATGAACGTGCCGTTCAAAGACGGCAAAATCAGCGACGACACCCGTATCCGTGCCTCGCTCGCGTCCATCAAATACTGCCTGGACAACGGCGCGTCCGTTATCGTGATGACCCACTTGGGCCGTCCGACCGAAGGCGAGTTCCACCCCGAAGACGACGTTGCGCCCGTTGCCGCACACTTGGGCAGCCTGTTGGGCAAAGACGTGAAAGTATTGAACGACTGGCGTGAAAACAAACCCGCCCTGAATGCGGGCGATGTCGTCATGCTGCAAAACGTGCGCATCAACAAAGGCGAGAAGAAAAACGATTTGGAACTGGGCAAAGCCTATGCCGCCTTGTGCGACGTGTTCGTCAACGACGCGTTCGGCACCGCCCACCGCGCCCAAGCCTCGACCGAAGCCGTCGCCCAAGCCGCGCCCGTTGCCTGCGCCGGCGTATTGATGGCTGGCGAACTCGACGCTTTGGGCAAAGCCCTGAAACAGCCCGCGCGCCCGATGGTGGCAATTGTCGCCGGCAGCAAAGTGTCCACCAAGCTGACCATCCTCGAATCGCTGGCGGACAAAGTCGACCAACTCATCGTCGGCGGCGGTATCGCCAACACCTTCCTGTTGGCGGAAGGCAAAGCCATCGGCAAATCTTTGGCGGAACATGATTTGGTGGAAGAATCCAAAAAAATTATGGCGAAAATGGCGGCCAAAGGCGGCTCCGTACCGCTGCCGACCGATGTCGTCGTTGCCAAAGCCTTTGCCGCCGATGCTGAAGCGGTTGTGAAAGACATTGCCGACGTTGCCGAAGACGATATGATTTTGGACATCGGCCCGAAATCCGCCGCCGCACTTGCCGAACTGCTCAAAGCCGCTGGCACGGTGGTGTGGAACGGTCCGGTCGGTGTGTTCGAGTTTGACCAGTTCGCAGGCGGCACGAAAGCTCTTGCCGAAGCCATCGCCCAAAGCAAAGCGTTCTCGATTGCGGGCGGCGGCGACACGCTGGCGGCGATTGCCAAATTCGGCGTGACCGACCAAATCGGCTACATCTCCACCGGCGGCGGCGCGTTCCTCGAATTTTTGGAAGGCAAAGAGTTGCCCGCCGTAGCCGCTTTGGAAAAACGCGGCGCATAAGCGGTTTGACGTAAAAAAGAGGTCGTCTGAAAACCTGATTCGGGGTTTTCAGACGACCTCTTTGTATGGTTGCCGCGTTTTGACGGCAAGGCAGGATATGTTTTATTTCAACAGGTTTTTCAAAGCCAAGCGCACGCCTTCGCCGACTTCCGTGCCTTTGGGGATGCCTTTGATGGCGGCTTTTGCCTCGCGTTCGTTGTAACCCAGCGCAATCAAGGTGTTGACGATGTCGTCCGTTTCGTCGGCGGCAGGCGCGGCGGCGAAAAGTTCGTCGGCAGCGGTATGGGAAACCAGTTTGCCGCGCAGTTCCAAAACCATGCGTTCGGCGGTTTTTTTGCCGATGCCCGGGGCGGAGGAGAGGCGTTTGATGTCTTCGTCGGCAACCGCGCGGGCAAGCTCGTCGGCAGACATGGCGGAGAGTATGCCCAGCGCGGTTTTCGCGCCGATGCCGCTGACTTTGACCAACTGGCGGAACGTCGCCCGCTCGTCGGCAGTCGCAAAGCCGAACAACAAATGCGCGTCTTCACGGACGACGAGCTGGGTGTAAAGCTGTACGGTTTCGCCCAAGGCGGGCAGGTTGTAGAAAGTCTGCATGGATACGTCGGCTTCGTAGCCGACGCCGTTGACGTCGATGACGATTTGCGGCGGGTTTTTCTCGATGAGCTTGCCGGTCAGTCTGCTGATCATGTGGATTCCGAGTGGCGTTGGCGGGGTCGTCTGAAAACGCGGTTTTGTATGATTGCGGCGTTTCAGATAACCTTGATTGTTTGGCGGGTTAGTTTTAAAACGATACAGCGTTTCCGTATGGTTTGGTCTGCGTGTATCTGAAAGATAATAAAAAAGCTGAGTTTTTCAACTCAGCTTTTTAAATTTGGTGGGTCGTGAGCGATTCGAACGCTCGACCAACGGATTAAAAGTCCGCTGCTCTACCGACTGAGCTAACGACCCGATAAGCCGTGCATTATATGGATGCGTCGGAAAGGTGTCAACTTATTTTTGCCGGTATTGCATAATTTTTTGTTTTCAATGGATTTTATCTTTCATTGTTCGGCGTGTCCGATGAAAAGCGAAGCGTTTACAGCAGCCAGCCGCCGTCGAAACGATTTAAAAATTCGCTAAATTGCTGTTGCGCCCTATGGATGACGATTGGGTCCTGCGTTTCCAATACGGCTTCAAAACGCGCCACTTCTGCGGCGATGATGTGCCGGTTGTCGCCGAGGAATTCTTCATACAGGCGTTTGGCTTTTTCCAACAGATAGATATTGTGCTGCTGATCGCGCGGATGGATTTTCAAGGCGGCGAGTTTGATCAGGGAAGCCTTGATTTCTTCAGGCGTCAGGCTTTGGCTGTTTTGACGGAAAACCTGATTGATGTGCAGATTCAGGTTTTTGTTGCTGATGTCGACTTCCAAAAGCCCGTTGACGTCGTAGCTGAAGCGGACGTCTATCGATACCTGACCTTTCGGCTTGGGCGGGACGTTGACCGACAGTTCGCCCAGCTTCAGGTTCTCTTTGGCAAGCATGGACTCGCCTTGCAAAACATCGACCAAAATCACTTTTTGCCCGTCGTGGGAAGTGATGAAAGTTTCGACGCGCGAAACGGGAACGGGCATATTGCGTTCAATAATCGGGAAAAACCGTCCGGTAACGTATTGGTCGCCAATGTCCATGCCGGCTTCCGTGCCGAGCGAGAAGGGCATCACGTCGGTAAGGACGACTTCTTCCACGCTTTCGTTGCGCGCAATCAGCGCCGCCTGCACCGCCGCGCCGCGCGCGATGGCTTCGTCGGGATTGACCGAAACAAGCGGGATGCGGCGGAACAGTTGGGCAATGGAATGCCGAATCATCGGCATCCGCGTCGCGCCGCCGACCAAGATGATGCCGTCGATTTGCGAAGGGTGCAGCTTGGCATCGCGCAATGCGCGTTCCAGCGGTTGGCGCAGGCGGCCCATTAATGGCGTGGCGGCTTCTTGGAATTCTTCACGGCTGATGACGGCGGAGTGAACCGTGTCGCCGTAATGGAAACGGATTTCCGCCTGCATTTCTTCGCCCAATTTGCGCTTGGCGGTTTCCAATACCTGCCACAATTCGCTGTTTTGCGCCAGTTTGTCGCTTTCAGACGACGTCAGCGTCGTGCACTTTTTCAGGAAACACTGGCGCAATACGTTGACGAAATCTTCGCCGCCCAAATGGTTGTCGCCCGCACTGGCGGATACTTGGACGACGCCGTCGAAATAATCGAGTACGGATACGTCAAACGTCCCGCCGCCCAAGTCGTAAATCAAAAAGCGCGTGTCGTCGGGTTTTTCCTGCAAACCGTAAGCAAGGCCGGCGGCAGTCGGTTCGTTGAGCAAACGCAAGACGTTCAAACCTGCCATCTGCGCCGCGTTTTTCGTTGCCTGACGTTGGATGGCGTTGAAATAGGCGGGAACGGTCAGAACGACATCGCATACCGGTTCTCCCAAAAAGGCTTCCGCATCTTCTTTCAGACTTTTTAAAATCAGCGCGGACAATTCTTCGGCGCGAAACGTGCGCTTGCCCAAATGGAAAGTTTTATCCGTTCCCATAAATCGCTTGAACGCCGAGGCGGTCAGCGTCGGGGCGGTGGAGAGGCGTTCGCGTGCGGCGATGCCGGTCAGGATGCTGCCGTCTTCGGCGACGCTGATGACCGACGGTGTCAGAAAATGGCCGTGTTGGTTGGGAATCAGGCGGGTTTCGCCGTTGTGGAACTGGGCAATCAGGCTGTTGGTCGTGCCTAAGTCGATACCGATTTGCAGGGTCATGAATGTCTCGTTTCGGAGGGGTTTGAATGTGTTTCAGACGACCTTTCACATCATCCGCATGGGGTCGTCTGAAAGAGGGAAGATTGCAAAATCATAACATTTCTTCCATTTGTATGGAAAATCCGGCGGCGTTTCGGACTGGCGGATGGCGCGCTTTGTTGCCGTTTGGGGAAGGAAAATGGTTGGAATGGTTTTTATCGTAAGATGGGTTGTGTATTTGCCGACGTTTCTAATCCTACATTGTTCTTTTCAATATAAATAAAAATAATAATTATTCTCTAATTCAGGAAAATATGTTAGGCTGATTTCTTTATTGTGTTAACGACTTAAGACGATGCCTGATATCAGCTCAACCAACCTCATCACCGCCTTCAGCATCGCCCTTGCCGCCGGATTGTTTACCGTATTGGGCAGCGGGTTGGTGATGTTTTCCAAAACGCCCAACCCGCGTGTCTTGTCGTTCGGATTGGCGTTCGCGGGCGGGGCGATGGTGTATGTGTCGCTGACGGAGATTTTCAACAAATCCAGCGAAGCCTTCGGGCAGGTTTACGACAAAGACAAAGCCTTCGCTGCCGCGACGCTGGCTTTTCTGGCGGGCATGGGATCGATTGCGCTGATTGACCGCCTTGTGCCGAACCCGCATGAAACGCTCGACCCGCACGACCCCGCCTTTCAGGAAAACAAACGCCGCCACATCGCCCGCGTCGGCATGATGGCGGCGTTTGCGATTACCGCGCACAACTTCCCCGAAGGTTTGGCAACGTTTTTCGCCACGCTGGAAAATCCCGCCGTCGGGATGCCGCTGGCTCTGGCGATTGCGATACACAATATTCCTGAAGGCATTTCCATTGCCGCGCCCGTTTATTTCGCCACCCGCAACCGCAAAAAAACCGTCCTCGCCTGTCTCGCTTCAGGGCTTGCCGAACCCTTGGGCGCGGTTTTGGGCTACACCATGCTCAAGCCTTTTTTATCGCCTTTCGTGTTCGGCGCAGTGTTCGGCGTGATTGCGGGCGTGATGGTGTTCCTCGCGTTGGACGAATTGCTGCCCGCCGCCAAGCGTTATTCCGACGGACACGAAACCGTTTACGGGTTGACGTCCGGCATGGCGGTGATTGCCCTGAGTTTGGTGTTGTTTCATTTTTAAATCTGAACTAGACAGGCGCGGCAGAGTCAAACGCAGTATCGAGGTCGTCTGAAACTTTAAGCGGGGCGGATTGGCTAAGAAATGCGGATAAATCGAAAAGATAAATAAAGGTAGTAAGTATAATATGCTAAAAATGTATAGGAAATCGCATATTTAAACTGCAAATTAGGCTTTTCGTAACATAAATTTACGAAATTTTATAGGTTTATTATTCAATAAAAATAGAATCTATGTGAAATTAATATCATTATTCTGCTATACTTAAAAACACTTTCTTAATATTGACTATCCGTTTGGAGAAAAAATGTCCGAAAATTCACCTCTGCAATCCCTTCCTACTACCAACAAACGCATCATCGCCGCGGCTTTGGCGTTCTTTTTAGGTTGCTTCGGAGCGCATAAATTCTATTTGGGCTTAAACAAAGCCGGTATCATCTATTTGGTGATTGGCGTGGTGGGTATGTTTGTTTTCCAACCTGTTTTTTTAGCTGTTTTCATTTTATGTATCATCGACATCTTTAAATACCTGACATCTACGCCGGAACAATTTGAACAAGTTTATGTTATCGGTAAGAAAGAGTGGTTTTAAGCATTGGCTGATGCCTTTGAATATTGAGCGGAACGATAGCGCGAAGTTTCAAATATTTATTGCATCTTAAAAACCAAAAAAGGTCGTCTGAAAATTTTCAGACGACCTTTTGCTATTGCGGGGAGAAGACAAACGATTGTGGAATCAAACCTGGAAACGGCATCTGCCGCCGTAGAGCAGCGCGGGTGCGGTGGTGAAGTTGGGGATGCTCTGCACCGGCGACGAGAAAATCAGACATGCCGGCATCGGCAACGATGGCAGTCGAGTCGGCAAACATGACGCGTTTCAGGCAGGCAGTAAAAATAAAATCTGTGTGAAATTAATATCATTATTCTGCTATACTTAAAAACACTTTCTTAATATTGACTATCCGTTTGGAGAAAAAAATGTCCGAAAATACACCTCTGCAATCCTCTCGTATTACCGATGACAAACGACTTGTTGCCTCTGTTTTGGCGTTCTTTTTAGGTTGCTTCGGGGTGCATAAATTTTATTTAGGCGTAAACAAAGTCGGTATCATCTACCTGTTGATTTGTATTTTGGGTTCGTTTATTCTCGTTGGTCCGATGATTATTTTTGTTTTCTGTATCATCGACATCGTTAAATACCTGAAATGTACGCCGGAAGAATTTGAACAAGTTTATGTTATCGGTAAGAAAGAGTGGTTTTAAGCATTGGCTGATGCCTTTGAATATTGAGCGGAACGATAGCGCGAAGTTTCAAATATTTATTGCATCTTAAAAACCAAAAAAGGTCGTCTGAAAATTTTCAGACGACCTTTTGCTATTGCGGGGAATGAAACGGCTAACCTGGAAACGGCATCAGCCGCCCATAAACCAGAATTTCAATGCCCACAATACGGCGACTATCCACACCATAGGCGGCACGTCTTTGATGCGGTTGCATAAAAGTTTAATCACGGCGTAGCTGATGAAGCCGAAGGCGATGCCGTCGGCAATCGAATAGGTGAACGGCATGAACACGATGGTCAGGAAAGCGGGAGCGGCTTCGGTCATGTCGTCCCAGTCGATTTCACGCGCGCTGCGCAGCATTTGCGCACCGACGTAGAGCAGCGCGGGCGCGGTGGCGAAGCCGGGGATGCTCTGCACCAGCGGCGAGAAAATCAGACACGCCAGCATCAATACGCCGACGGTTACGGCGGTCAGACCGGTGCGGCCGCCTGCGGACACACCTGCCGCGCTTTCGACATACGGCGTGGTTGAAGACGTACCCAGTGCGGCACCGGCGACGATGGCGGTCGAGTCGGCGAACAGGGCACGTTTCAGGCGGGGCAGTTTGCCGTCTTCCAGCAGGCCCGCGCGGTGGGAAACGCCGACCAGCGTGCCGGTGGAGTCAAACAAATCAACCAGGAAAAAGACGAAAATCACGCTGATCATGCTAATTTTAAAGAGACCGTTGAAATCCATCTGCATGAAAGTCGGCGCTATGCTCGGAATTTCTCCGACCACGCCTTTAAAATCGCTCAAGCCCAGCGGGGTGGAAATGGCTGTGATTGCCAGAATGGTCAGGATAATCGCCCCTTTGACGCGGAAATGTCCCAAAGCCACCACCATGGCGAAGCCCGCCAATACCAAGAGTGCGGCAGGTTGGTGGATGTCGCCCAGCTTCACCAAAGTCGCGTCGCTGGCGACGATGATGCCGGAACCTTTGAGCGCAATCAGCGACAGAAACAGCCCGATACCGGCGGCAATCGACATTTTCAAACCCATAGGCAGCGCGTTCACCAGCATTTCACGCACTTTGAAAAAGCTGAATAAAATGAAAATGATGCCGGAAACGAATACCGCGCCCAAAGCCACCTGCCAGGGAACGCCCATGCCTTTGACGACGGCGTAGGTGAAATAGGCGTTCAAACCCATGCCCGGAGCGAGCGCAATCGGATAGTTGCCGACGAAGCCCATCACGAAGCAGCCGATGGCGGAAGCGATGCAGGTGGCGACGAATACCGCGCCCATGTCCATGCCCGTTTCGCCGAGAATCAGCGGATTGACGATGATGATGTAACACATGGCGAGGAAGGTGGTCAGACCTGCCATCAGCTCTGTGCGCACATTCGTGCCGTTTGCGCTTAAATTGAATATGCGCTCCAGCACATTTTGATTTGAAGTAGTCATGATTTATGCTTTTCAAAAAAAAGGAAAATTTGCGGGCGGTATTATACTGAAAACGCCCTGTCGTCGGGTGAAAAATTGTCAACATTCCACTTGGCCCAACGTGCTGCCATTCCCGCTGTGCCTGTGCGTATAGTGGATTAACTTTAAATGAGAACAGGACAGGGCGTGAGGTCGTCTGAAAATCCGAGCGGCGTTTTCAGACGACCTTTATCTTTTGAATACGGCGGCAAACACGGAAAGGTCGTCTGAAACCGTGTTCCGAATACATTGTCCGCACTGGCGCGCAAGCGTAAAATTTTCGTTTTCCCAAAATGTGCCACACTCATGGAAACCGCCCTGCTCCTCGCCGGCAAAATCACCGAGCTGACCCTGATTGTCCTGATGGGCATGGCGTTGGTGAAATCCAAGCTCCTGACCTCCGAACACAGCCGCACGCTCTCCGTCATCGCGCTCTACCTCATCAGCCCATCGGTAATGATTCACGCCTTCCAAATCGAGAACACGCCCGACATCATTGACGGGTTGAAACTCTCGGTCGCCTTGGCAGTCGTGTTCCACATCCTGCTGATTGTGCTGGGCAGGCTTTTCAAAACCCTGTTCAAGCTCGATACGCTTGAACACGCTGCCACGGTTTACACCAATTCCGGCAACCTCATCATCCCGCTGGTGATGTCCATTTTCGGACCGCAATGGGTGATTTACACCAGCGGCTTCATCATCGTCCAAATGTTCCTTTTCTGGACGCACTTGCGCCTGCTGCTTTGCGGGCGCGGCAATCTTGCGTGGAAAACCGTACTCACCAACATCAACATCCTTTCCATCTTTATCGGCGTGTTCATGTTTGCCTTTCAAATCAAACTGCCGCACATCATCGACAATACGCTTGCGACCGTCGGCGGCATGATAGGCCCCGTTGCCATGCTCGTTGCCGGAATGCTGATTGCCTCGCTGCCGCTTAAAGAAATCGTTCTCTCCAAACGGATTTACCTCGTCGCCTTCCTGCGTCTGATGCTTATCCCACTGATTCTGCTGGTGTTTGTCAAAATTTCGGGCATTGCCCACTTAGGCGGGCACAGCGATACCGTCGTCCTTATCAGCTTCCTCGCCACCGTCAGCCCCGCCGCGTCCACCGTTACCCAAATGGCGATGGTTTATGGTCAGAACGCCCGTAAAGCCAGCGCGATTTACGGCATCACGACGCTGCTGTGCGTCATTACCATGCCGCTGATGATTGCGTTGTATCAAGCGATGGTTTGAAAGGGTAGGGTAAAGAGAAAGGTCGTCTGAAACATCCTGAACAGGGTTTTCAGACGACCTTTTGTTGTTATTCCCATCATGACGGACGGAATATATGGTGGATTAACTTTAAACGCCTTGTCCTGATTTAGTTAATCCACTATGCAAGCGGCAGCGCACCTCAAAAACCGAAAGAGATTGGATTCCCAATCAGGCAAAACACCGTACCAACTGCTTTCGCATGATACCTGCCGCCGATACGCCATCCTGTATGGCAACCGGCAACGCTGCTATTCCAAACTGCCATACTCCTGTTTTTCCGCATCCCAGCGGTAGACTTTCCGTTCGCCGTTTTTCATGCCCTTCGCTTGCCAAATGATGTCGTAAAATCCATGATGCTGCTGCGGCGACATTTTCAGGATGTATGTGTCGGTATATACATCATGCTGGCGTGTGCCGTCCTTATTCCAGCTGCCGGCAATGTTTTCAAGCGTAAAGGTGTTGGCGTTCAAAACGGGTTTCAGACGACCTTCAATAATGGCAAACAGCACCATAAACTCTTCCAAGCTGCCGCCTCCTGCATAACCGACCGTGTTCTGCAAGCGCAGGCCGAAGGCATCGGTTTTATCGTTCAGGCGATAAGCGGCAAAATCGAGACGGGCGGGCAGCCCGATTTGCAAACCGCCATCGGGGATTTGTACGACAAACTGCCGCTTCCCTTCCATAGCAGGTTTGGGTGACGGATAAAATTCGTCTTTTTCTTCATATTCATAACGTTCGGTATAAGGCCTGGCGGCAAGGGCGAATTTGCCATCGGCATCCTTTGTCAGCACGGCAAGGGTCATTTGAGCGACGGGGTTGCCCGAGTCGGCTCCGCATTGCGTGTAGTGATTCGGGTTTTCGCGGTAAACATCGCCAAGCGGATGTTTGTTCAGGCACACCAGCGCGACTTGGAGGCCGTTTTTCCAAGGCCGCAGCGACATCATATTCAGTTTTTCCACGTCTGCGTCAGGTGCAACCAAACTCAGGATTTCGCGTACGCGCGCATCTTGGCGCGACAGGCTGCCGAAGCCGTCGGCAAGCGGCTTGCCGTCCGTTTGTTTTGTATGCTGCTGCGTGATTTCCGTATTTTTGACCTGTGTCCGCCCTTTGCCGGATGAGTGTGCGGTTTCCGCCGTGGAAAGCGGAGTGGCGGCGAAGAACGCCAAGGAGAGAAATAATCCGGTTTTATTCATGTTTTGTATCCTGCTTGTTCGAAGAAATGTAGCGGGTCGTCTGAAAACGACAGGCTGGAAATGAAGTCGGGATTCTAGCAGTATAGTGGATTAACTTTAAACCATTACGGCGTTGCCTCGCCTTAGCTCAAAGAGAACGATTCTCTAAGGTGCTGAAGCACCAAGTGAATCGGTTCCGTACTATCTGTACTGTCTGCGGCTTCGTCGCCTTGTCCTGATTTAAAGTTAATCCACTATACAGACTGAAAAAAGAGTCAGGCTTGATTTTCAGACGACCTTTTCTTGCTACAATCCGTTTTTTCTCGTTGCCATTATCATGAAAACCAGCGTCTGCCTCTCCCTATTGTTCCTGCTCGCCGCCTGTCATCCCAATGCCGAAGTCGCCGATACCGCCGCGCCGACTGCGCGCAAGCCTTCTTATTTTGAGTCCGACAAACGCCAAGCCGCCACGCCGGTCAAAACGCAGACCCCCGCGCTGTCCGCCATCCGCAGCCGCGCCGATTTCGATCTGCTTTCGCGCGTTTACGAGCAAGACAGCGAATACGAAATCCCGCACGTCCTCTTCCTTATCGACCGCGAAGACAACAACCGCACCGACTACATCAACACGCCGAAATACCGCCTGCACGAAACCTATCTCGCCGAGATTTTGAAGCCGATGCCGACGCGCAAAGAATTGTTCGAACAATACCGCAGCCCGAACCGCCGCTTCCTGTTCGGCACCATCAGTTGGCAGAACAGCACTCAAGAATACGTTTACGAATTTTGGGAAGGCGACAAAATCACGCCCGAATTGCTGAAATTGGCAGAAGGCCGTCTGAAAGACAGTTTCTTCGCCCCGCTGCGTTACAAAACCAATTCCCTGTGGCAGGAAACCGTTGCCGCGCAAAGCAAAGTCCCCTTCGTAACCCAAGAAAGCCTGATACAGAATTTCCCCTATCTGCCGTTGCATAGGGGGAAAGCGGTAGGCACATTGCGCGTCATCACTCAGGAAGACGACCTTTACGATGTCGGTGCGGACGACATCATCATCTTGAAAGAAGTGCCGCTGGTGTTGCCGCCCGTAGCAGGCATCATCAGCGAAAAACCGTCCACCGCGCTGTCGCATGTGAACGTCTTGGCGCGCGGCTGGGGCATTCCCAACATCTACCTCAAAGATGCCGAAAAAATCCTCGCCCCCTATATCGGCCGCCGTATCGAATTGGAGGCAGACGCAAAACAATACCGGGTCGCCCAAACCAACCGAAACACAGCCGCCAAAACCTTTTCAGACGACCTCTCCCTGCCGCAGCCCGACACTGCCGATTACAGCCTGCGGCCGCTTGCCAACTTGCGCCGTGAAGACAGCCGTTACTGCGGCAGCAAAGCCGCCAACCTCGGCCATATCCGCGCCCATATCGCAGGCAGCAACGTCCCCGACGGATTCTGCATCCCCTTCGCCTACTACCGCGCCATGATGGACAAACTCGGCATCAACGCGGCAACACTGGCGCAAATTGAAACACAAAGCGGCGGCGACAACCGCAAACGCCGCACCGCCCTGCTCGCCTTGCAGAAAAAAATTACCGATGCCGAAATCCCGTCCGAATGGAAACGCACCTGGGCAGAACAATGGCGCAGCCAGTTAAACGGCAAAGGTGTGTTCGTCCGCAGCTCGTCCAATTCCGAAGACCTGCCGAATTTCAGCGGTGCAGGGCTGTACACCACCGTGCCGAACGTCACCGGCGAAAACGCATTAACAGAAGCAGTGAAACAGTCTTGGGCTTCCGTCTTCAATTACAGCGCGTACGAAGCACGCCGCATCGCCGGACTGCCGCACGACAGCGTGAAAATGAGCGTCTTTGTCCAGCAAAGCATCAATGCCGACCTCTCCGGCGTACTCGTTACCGTCAATCCCTACGATACCGCGCAGAAAAACACTTCCTACATCGCCGCCAAACGCGGGCTGGGCATTCGCGTGGTCGAAGGAAAACGGGTGGCGGAACAAGCCGTTTACAACCGCCGCAACGACGCCGTACAACGCCTCAGCTCCTCCAACGAAACCACCGCGCTGCAACTGGATGAAAACGGCGGCGTCAGGGAAGTACCGATCACCGGAGGCAACGTCATGAACCACGACCAAATCCGCCGCCTCGACCAAGCCGGACAGCAAATCAAACAGCTTTTCGGCAACGGCGAACAAGACATCGAATGGGCTTTCGCAGGCGGCAAACTCGTCATCCTTCAGGCAAGGCCTTATTTAAACGGCAAGCGGTAACACGGAAAGGAAAGAGGCCGTCTGAAAACGCGGCTTCAATGGAGTTCAAAACCAAAACTCAGCTCAGTAAAGGAAAAATCATGAATTATCAATATCTTATTAGTTAAACCGAAACCCGCTACGGCGTTATATTGCCTGACCTGTACAAACACCTCTCCGCCGACGGTATGTTAGACTTTGGCGATTTTATTTTCTTATAGGGATAAATATGATGAATTCTTTTTATAACAAAAGACTATTACATATATCAGCAATTTTAGGTGGAATGTTATTAGCTACTCCTGCGATGGCCTACTGCCCGAACGGTTCAGAATCTGGTGGGCAATGTTGGGCGCCTATAGGACCCCAAGGTCGGATGGTTGTAATTGGACCTGCGCAACCAAATAATAGCTATAGAAATCAAATAACGGTTGTAGTCAGTCAAGTTCCGCCCCCTGACCCACGGATTAAATGTAAAGCAACGGTCAATGGCACTCAGCAATGCACAAAGTATTATGATTATGATTTAAAAAAAGTTGAACAAACTTATACCGCTCTTCTAAGTGGTGGTTTAATAGGTGAAGTTTCACATTACTACCCAAATGGCAAGTTGAAGAGTGTTATGAACTTTAATAAGCAAGGAAGATTGCAGGGTAAAAGCACTCTTTATTGGGAGAATGGTCAGCTACAAAGTGTGATGAACTATAACGCACAAGAAAAATTGGATGGAAAAATAACGCATTATTGGGAAAATGGTAAATTAAAAGCAGCGATTGATTATAAAAATGGTTTAGCGGATGGTTTTTCTCATGAGTATGACCAAAGCGGTAAACTGATTGCAATTTGGCAATTTGAACGCAACCGTGAAGTTCATTTACAAGAAATGAATGGCAATGTTAAGCACGGAACTGAAATGTTTTTCCGTCTTAATAAAGATAGAAAAAATGAGGGCTACCACGGAATAGAATGGAATAATGGCAAAAAAGTACGAGAAGAGCGTCTTGAATAGCGTTACTCTTAAAAATGGCGTAAAACCTCATGCCTACATCGCCGCCAAAGCGGGCTGGGCATTCGCGTGGTCGAAGGAAAACGGGTGGCGGAACAAGCCGTTTACAACCGCCGCAACGATGCCGTATGTAAGAAAACACCGCATTATTTACATAACAGGCGTAGGTTGAATTGGAAATCCAACTTTCACAAAGGTCGTCTGAAAGTTTTCAGACGACCTTTGCTTCGTATTCGTTACAATAGCTGTTTTGCTTACTTGGAATTTCTATGTACATAAAACTATTTTCTGCATTGTCAATTTTGTTATTTACATTTAATTGTAATGCTTTTTCCAAAGCCCCTAATGCAGATGGTGTAGTTAGCATCAGGATGATAGATAATACTCCGTGTCTTTATATTGACAGACCTGACTTGATTGGTGCGTATTTCATAGATATATCTCAAGTTTTTTCAGAAAATATGGATAGCATGCTCTATGAGGCAACATTTGAAGAAAATTACCCGACTAAAGAAAAATGTATTATGTTGAATTCTTCAAACTTTCCAAATCTAAAATTAGAAGATAGGCAAGTTTATGCAATTAGGCTGCGTCCTGATCCAAATAAAAATGAACAATTAAGGATAGAGCCGAATTTCACTGGTTTTGGAGATACAATTTGCCTTAAAAAAGATCAAAATGGTCATTTTAGGGTTCAAGATTATATTAGAGGTGAATGTGTAGATAGGGTTCCTAACCAATCTGAACAGAAATCTTTAAAGGAAAATAAAGGAAGTTGGTTTGATCGGTTCATTGAGTGGCTAAAAAGCTTACTATCATGATTCTGTTATCTTAGATTATACAAGTATAGATTAGGCTAAAAACCAAGCATCTATCAAGGTCGTCTGAAACTCAACTTTCAGACGACCTTCTTTAGTCCCAAATCTATTCACCCATCACTTTCAAAAACCATCCATACGACATTTCTGCCACTTGTCATTAATCATTTGTCTTGCCTGCCTTTGTGATTTATGTTTAAACTTTCATCATAAATCATCCAGATCGCCATGACTGCCCGCCAATCCTACCACCTCACCTTC
>CAUSOO010000004.1:0-62331 GCA_963533245.1 uncultured Neisseria sp. | reverse complement strand
TTCGCATGCTGGAATCAAAATCCAGTGTCTTAACCGCTTGACGACTCCCCAACTTTATCAAATCATTTGAAACAAAGGATGAACGTCTAAACCTTCAACACAATATGTTTCATATGATTGTGAAACTTGTTGGTATATATTGTTTGCTTCTTGCCGACTATCCGTAGAGAGAAATATACACGCTCCAGATCCTGTCATTAATGCAGAACCATATTTGGATAATTCACAATAAGCTTTCCAAACCTCAGGATATTCCTGAAAAACAACAGCCTGCATATCATTTCTAAACGGCTGCAAAGATTGGAAAGTCGGCATTATGCTTGGTTTGGAATTTCGTGTCAAGTTCTCATGTGAGAAAATTTTAGCAGTAGAAACATGTATCGACGGTTTGACTATCACATACCATTGTTTAGGAATTTCTATTTTGACTAATTGCTCACCGATTCCTCGTGCAAAAGCACTTTGCCCAAAAACGAAAAACGGCACATCCGCACCCAAACCGACCGCCAAATCAATAAGCTGTTGCCTTGTCAGCCGACATTGCCACCATTGATTCAACACGGTTAACACGGTTGCCGCATCGGAACTGCCTCCGCCCAATCCTCCCCCTGTCGGAATCTTTTTCTCCAACCAGATTTCCACACCACGGCAGGAGCCGGTATGTTGCTGCAAAGAAAGTGCGGCACGATAAGCCAAATCTTGTTCGCAGGGAATACCTTCAGTGGGATTATGCAGAATAATCTTTTTATCGTCTCGTGGCTTCAGGCAGACGGTATCATACAGCCCGATAAGGCAGAAAATACTTTCTAAATTATGATATCCGTCATCCCTTCTGCCCGTAATACGCAAATCGAGATTCAACTTAGCAGGCGCGGGAAAGGCTTGAGCGTCGGAAGGAATGTCCATATCAAGCTCTTTTTTTATTTTTTAAGGCGGGCTGCACATTGCGTCTGATCGCTGGCAGCAGGTTCGTGGTTGACTTCGTCAAATACCAGACGGACATTTAATTTGGCATTTTCCAATTGAAGGATTTTCGGCTTGCCTTCGCTATTGGTGCTGCGTGTAATAGTCCAATTGAATTGTTCCAAACGTCCATCGGGCAACAATCGATATGGCGCATTGGCAACGCGTTTGCCATCCGCCCAAATATGCAGATATTGAACAGGCAATTCATAGCCCAAAAGTTTGTTGCTGAGCTCTTCTGCTGTTTCTGCCTGATAGACTCGACCTTTACTGTCTACTGCCAATACACCTTGATTGTCTTTACATAACTGTCCGACCGTACTGCCCAAAGGCGTATTGACGCTAATCGTTTGGACTTGATTTTGATAAGACCAGTCAAAATTGGCGTAAGAGCCTTTTTCTTCGACTTTTACTGCCAATCTTCCATCCGCAGTGAAATCATTGACATTCTCCGCCGGCTTCCAATCATTTTGCTGAGACAAATTAGGGTGCACACAAGCTGCAAGCAAAGTCAGTGTTGCAATAGATACTAAGGTTTGTAATTTCATAAATACTCCCCAAAGGTCGTCTGAAAACGATCTACCATCCCGGCTTCTTCCAATGTCTTGTTTTCAGACGACCCCTTTCATTATTTCGATTTTACGGAACGCCCCGATTGGGCTTTTTTCATTGGTTTAGGAGCAGCCTCCACGCCGAAACGCTTCATGGTTTCCCGCAATATTTTCATATCGCCTTCACCCTTCAGGCTGTCCGTCCATATTTTTTTGGCTTTTTCCTGCTCTCCGGATGCCCACAATGCTTCGCCCAAGTGTGCGGCAACTTCTGCATCGGGATATTTTTCAAACGCATATTGCAAATAAGGCAATGCGGTTTGTACATCGTCTTTCAGGAAATACACCCAACCCAAACTGTCATTGATGGCGGGGTTTTCCGGCTCGATTTGATAAGCAGCCTGAATCAGTTTAAAGGCCTCGTCTAAATTTTTCTTGGTCGGGGACAGCAAAATATAGCCCAAAGCATTCAAACCGTTGGCGTTATCCGGTGCCAATTCGACTACGCGGCGCAAATCGGCAATTGCCTTGCCCTGATCGCCCATACGGTCATAAATCATGGCTCGTTGGTACAAAACATCAGGCAACTGCTCCATGGCATCTGGCTGCCGGCTTATCTTGGGCAACATTTTATTCAGCTCGGACAATGCTTCTTGCAAATTATCGTGTTTGGACAAAGCAAACAGGGTAACCCGTTGCAATTCCTTACTGCCGAAATAACGCCCTTCCTGCTCGGGCAGGCTTTGCGCCCGACGTGCTTCTGCCAAAGCTGCCTTACCGTTTCCTTGCTCGGCCTCTAATGAAGCACCGAAAACTGCCTTATCAAAAACATAACTGGGGGAAACAACTTTGGCAAGCCATTGTTTGGCTTTGGGATAGTCTTTAACATCGGCATAAGCCATCGCACCAATCAGGGCGGCACGGCTTTGCTGTTCGCTTGTTCCAATGTTATACGCTTTATCCAAATAATTGATAATCGTCGAAATATCGTCTTTACGATTGCTTGCCAACAACGCTGCCTGAATATACAGGTCTGGATTCGGGTTATTTTCCAACAGCGTACGCAGGCGCGCATAGGCTTTGTCGTTTTGTTTATTGGAAATCAGGTTGACGATTTCCAACTCCTGCCATACGAGCGAAAGATTGCGCGTATCCGTTTGCTCGAAGAAGCCGTTTAATATCTCGGGACTGCGTTGCGCCATCAGCCGCAAAGTCAGTAAAGTCGGCGGCAGCATCTCTGCATCCAGCCCTGCCAAACGTTGCAATGCCGCAATGGCATGTTTCTTTTTACCGCCTTGCGCACTGAAAATTACATCGGCAATTGCAGCTTCCGGCAAATCTTTATATTTCAAAGCTTCCTTATGGACTTGTGACGAAGCCTTCTCTGCCAACCCCGGCTGCTGGATTGCCGCCTGAGCCAACAGCAGGAAAATACGCTGATTCTGTTCTTCGCTGGCATTGGCCAAAATATCATCCAAACCATTCAAGGTCTTATCGCCCTGCCCCAGCAAGATATTGCGCAGCCAGGTCATACGTTTTTGCGCATTACCCGGAACAGGTTCGATTTCACGCCATTTTTGATAAATCATTTCCGCCTGTTGGAACGCATTGAGCGAAACCGCCATTTCTAAAGCGCGTTCCGCCACCTCCGGCGATTTGGTATTGTTCAACATCATCATGTATGTTGCCAACGCCGTACCGGCATCACCTTTCTGCAACAGTATTTCGCCGCTCAACAAGGTAAATATCTGATTTGCACGGTTTTGTATATTCACACGGCGAGCCTGCTCGACCTTGAATTCGTCAGGCGTAAAGCGGTTTCTCTTTTGAATAATCTGTTTCACGTCTTTCGGTGTTTTCACCTCGACGGCATTATCCTGTCTGGCGGCGGAAACTTGCACCGCAAACAACATCATGACCGCAGCGGCAATCGTGCGTGCGCGGGTTGGGGACAGCAACATAACAATCCTTTGTGTACAAAAAAGCCGCATCAGAATTCATACGGCCATAATCAAACGTAACTTTATCACAAGCGGCCAACTTTGTAGATTTAAGCAACCGTAAACCTATTGTAATATTCCTCCCTTTCAGACGACCCCATACCCTGAATTTGAATAGGTTCCCGACTATCTCTTCGCGCTTAACCACCGTAATCAAATATAAGCAGACTACGGCCATCAACAATTCGACTCGAAATCAAAAAAGCTGAGTTCTGTCATTTACAGAACCCAGCTTACATCAACTGCCTGAACAAGCTTTATCAATACTGAAATATAAGGCAGTTTAAAGTTTTCAGACGACCTTACGCACCATTACAACAGGTTGCTGACGAAAATCAGCAAAATCACCAGCGGCACGAGGTATTTCACATAGGCAAACCAAATATTGACCGTCGTATGGTTGCCTTTATAAAGCAATTCGTCCTTCGCTTCGTCCTTCATCACGAAACCGACAAACAGCGCGGAGCCGAGTGCAGTCAGCATAAACAAGATGTTGCCGCTGATGTAGTCAAAGGCATCGAAAATATTTTTGCCGAACACGGAAACGTCTTTCCACGGGCCATAGCTCAGAATAGACGGAATGTTGCCGAAGATGAAGATAGCAGCCAACACAATCGTAATCGCTGCGGTACGGCGGATTTTGGTTTTTTCCTGAATGGTCGTAATCAACACTTCATAAATGGTCAGCGAGGTCGTCAGCGCGGCAATCAGGAGCAGTGAGAAGAAAATCACGGCGAACACAGGTCCCGCCCACATATTCGAGAACACAATCGGCAAACTTTGGAATACCAAAGTCGGACCGGAATTAGGGGCGACGCCGAAGCTGAAGAGCGACGGGAAAATCATAAAGCCCGCCAGTACGGCGATAATGGTATTGGTAATTGCCGTAATGACTGCGGTTTGCACCAAATTTTCGTTTTTATCCAGATAGCTGGACAAGGTAATCATCACGCCGAAACCCAAGCTCAGTGCGAAAAATACTTGCCCCAAAACGAAGACGAAAAGTTCGGCGGTAATCTTGCTGAAATCAGGCTTCAGATAGAAAGTAATCCCTTCCATCGCGCCCGACAGGGTAACGTTGCGCACGACCATGGCAATCAGGAACAAAAACAGCAGCGGCATCAGGTATTTCGCCGCTTTTTCAATGCCGCCGATGACGCCTTTGACCAAAATCCATTGGTTCACAACGACAAACAAGAAAGTGTAGAACGCAATTTCCCAGGGGCTGTTTTCGATGTGTTCGGTAAAGAAGCTTTTCGTTAATTCGCCGCTGACAGGGCTGGAAATATTCAGATTTCCGCTAATAATATTAACGATATAGCTGATCACCCAGCCGCCGAGCACCATGTAATACGCCATAATGCCGAACGAGCCAAGCAAGCCCATCCAGCCGACCAGTTTCCAAATTTTGGCGACAGGTTTGCCGTTCAACGAGCCGCCGAACGCGTCCAGCGCGTTCACACCTTTGCGCCGTCCGATGACGTTTTCCACCAAAATCATCGGAATACCGATAACAAACATGGCGATACAGAATAAAAACACATACGCGCCGCCGCCATTTTCACCGACCAAATACGGGAAACGCCACGTCGCGCCGAAGCCGACAGTCGCGCCGGCAACGGTAAGGATATAAGTCAAACGGTTGGACCAAGTTTGACGGGGTTGGTTGGAAGACATAAAACACCATCTGCCTTATTGAGAAAACTTGAAATTATACGCGAACGGATTAACGGTTCTTAACTGAATATCAAAAAGCAGCATAGTGAAAACATCTGGGAATTTTGCATTTTTTAGGTAAAAGCCATAAAGACAAAGGTCGTCTGAAAACAAAACAGGGGATATAGCTGGATACGCTGCCAATTCATTGTCATTTTCACTATATCAAAATGTCAGGATTCAGACTTGAAACCACGATATGAAAAAACCTGCTTTGATCATGCAATCAAAGCAGGTTTTTATATTTGGTCGGAATGAGAGGATTCGAACCTCCGACCCCTTCGTCCCGAACGAAGTGCGCTACCGGGCTGCGCTACATTCCGAATGAGCAGGCATTATAGAGGAATTTTCAGCAGGATGCACGGATTTTGTTCACAATCTAAAATAAAAATAGATGAATTGCCTTCAAGCTGCCTCTGTTTTCAATTAACAGAACCTATCTTTAAAATTTATTTTATAAATAATCCTCAGACTTGATTTGAATCAAAGCTCCAAATTGAGTTTCATTTATAATCGCCGACATTGGAGCTGAGACGACATTTCTCAAAGTTCTCAAGATTTTCTGATCAGTAGATGATACATCTGCTTTGATTTAATACTCTCTATCTCTTTCCTCTTGATGTGTGTGTGTTTGGGTGTGGCTGTTGCCACCCCTTTTTTTTGGCTTTTATGTGAAGTAAAATCCGTAACAGTAAATTCTTAAATTTAACCATTTATCCGGAAACAAAATCATGAGCAATAAATTGACTCCGCCTGCCGAACTGCCTGATGAGCAGGATTTACGGGCGGTCTTGGCGTACAACATGCGGCTTTTCCGCGTGAATAAAGGCTGGTCTCAGGAAGAGCTGGCGCGGCAATGCGGTTTGGACAGGACTTATGTATCGGCTGTGGAGCGCAAACGCTGGAACATTGCGTTGTCGAATATTGAAAAAATGGCGACGGCTTTGGGTGTGGCTGCGTATCAGTTGCTGCTGCCGCCGCAGGAGCTGCTAAACCTGATGACCAATCCCTCTGATGCCCAACAGAGGTCGTCTGAAAACGATATTTGACCGCCGAATCATCCGCCTCCCCTCTCCCCATAACTCGAAAGAATAAAAAATGTCTGCAAACCTGTCTTCAGCATTGGAAACCTTCAAACAGCAGCGCGCTGCCGCCGAAGCGCATTATTTGAAAGCCAACCGCGTGTCGGTATTTTTCAGGGAATACGCGGCGGCAGTCGAAACCTTGCTGGCGGCATTGTGGGCAGAGCATTTTCAAAACAGCGCGTTATGCCTGATGGCGACCGGCGGCTTCGGACGCGGCGAACTGTATCCTTATTCTGATTTAGATTTGGCAGTCGTGTCGTCTGAAACCGTTTCAGACGACCTTCAGGAAAAAATTGCGGCTTTCGTGCAGGCTTTGTGGGATATGAAACTTTCGCCGTCGGTCAAAAGCGGCAGCGTTGACGAACTGTGCGAAAGCGTGCGCGATGATATTACGGGGGACACGGCGTTTTTAGAGGCTCGTTTTTTGTTCGGCAACCGCCAAACAGCGGACGAGTTGACGGAAAAAATGAACGCGCAACGCAATGTAGCGGCGTTTATCGAAGCAAAACTGGTAGAGATGGAACACCGCCATGCCAAATCGCAAGGTTCGGGAGCGGTATTGGAGCCGAACATCAAAAGCTGTCCGGGCGGTCTGCGCGATATCCATACCCTGCTTTGGATAGCGAAGGCGCAAGGCTTGGCGGCCAACCTGCCTGCGCTGGTCAAACAAGGCATTCTGACGCGCACCGAAGCCGGCATGCTTTCACACGGCTATCGCCGCCTCGCCCACATCCGCATCCATCTGCATTTAAACGCAAAGCGCGCCGAAGACCGCCTGCTGTTCGATTTGCAGCCGCAAGTCGCCGAAAGCATGGGCTATCAAGGCTTGAACCTCCGCCGCCAAAGCGAAGAACTGATGCGCGTGTTTTACCGCGCGATTAAAACCGTCAAACAATTGAGCGGCATCCTCACGCCCATGCTGCAAAGCCGCGTTTCCTCGACGCCGATGCGCGTTACCCTGCGGATTGACGACGACTACATCCAAGTGAACAACCAAATCGCCGCGCGGCACACCGATATTTTTTTCAGACGACCCGAACACATTTTCAAAATCGTTGAAATCATGCAGCAGCGCAACGACATTACCGCGCTCGAACCGCAAACCCTGCGCGCTTGGTGGGGCGCGACGCGCAAAATCAACCGCAGCTTCTACCAAAATCCCGAAAACCGCCGCCGCTTCGCCGGTTTTTTCCGCCGCGGCAACGGACTGACCCAAACCCTGCGCTTTCTCAACCTCTACGGCGTGCTGGGCCGCTACCTGCCCGCGTGGGAAAAAATCGTCGGCCTGCTCCAGCATGACCTGTTTCACATCTATCCTGTGGACGACCACATCCTCGCCGTCGTCCGCAACGTCCGCCGTCTTGCCCTAGACATGCACAGCCACGAACTGCCCTACGCCTCCGCACTGATGCAGTCCTTTGAAAAACAAGACATCCTCTATCTCGCCGCCTTCTTCCACGACATCGCCAAAGGACGCGGCGGCGACCATGCCGTACAAGGCATTGCAGACGCGCGCCAATTTGCCGCCGACCACTTCCTCACCGGAGAAGAAAGCAACCTGCTCGCCTGGCTGGTCGAAAACCACCTGCTCATGTCCACCGTCGCCCAGAAAGAAGACATCCAAGACCCCGACGTACTCGATGCCTTCTGCAAACGCGTACAAACCCACGAACGCCTCAGCGCACTCTACCTCCTGACCATTTCAGACATACGCGGCACCAATCCCAAACTGTGGAACGCATGGCGCGCCAGCCTGCTGGAAAGCCTGTTTCACGCCGCCGGACGCTACCTCGCAGGCAACGGAGGCAACCCGCACGCCCTCTTCGGCCGCCGCCAACAAGAAGCCGCCGATTTGCTTACCCGCGCCGCCGTTCCCGAAAAACAGCAGAAAAAACTATGGAACGCGCTCGGTTCCGCCTACTTCGCCCGCCATCAGTCCCGCGAAATCCTGTGGCACGCTGCCAATCTCGTACACGACTTTGAAACCCCCATCGTCCGCAGCCGCATCCTGCCCAAAAGCGACAGCTTCCAAGTCATGGTCTTCATGCCCAACGGAGCGCGCCTGTTCGCCCGCCTCTGCCGCATCTTCAGCCGCCACGGTTTCGACATCCTCGCTGCCCGCGCCTTCATCACCGAACACGACTACATCCTCGACACCTTCATCGTACAAATCCCCTCGCAGCACGCCCCCGAAGACTACCCCGACATCCAAAGCGCGCTCGAAGCCGAACTCAACAGCTTCATCCACGGACACACCGTTGCCGAAACCCAAAGCCGCAGCCGCCGCATCAGCCGCCGCAGCCGCTACATGCCGATTGCGCCCAGCATCACCATCACCCCCGAAGAAGACTATCCCGACTGGTACTCCGTCGAAATCACCGCCGTCAACCGCCCCTTCCTGCTCGCCGACATGGCGGAAGTCTTCTTCGCCCACAACGTCAGCCTGCGCTACGCCAAAATTTCCACGCTGGACGAACGCGTCGAAGACAGCTTCATCGTCTTCAGCCCCGATTTGAAAAACCCGAAAACGCAGTCGTCGTTGAAACAGGCTTTGTTGGAACAATTATCGGTGTAACGGTTTGATTTAAAGGAAAAGCAAGAGGTCGTCTGAAAACTTGTTTTCGATTTTCAGACGACCTCTGTTTCTGATTTAAGATGGTTTTAAATAAAAAATTCTGCTTGTCGATGTGAATCCAGCTTAGACAACCGGCAAAGGTTGATACAGTTTCCACCTGTATTTTGAATCTAAATATAAATGGTTTCCCTATATATTAAAGGTCGTCTGAAACCCTGTTCCCCGTTTTCAGACGACCTTCTGCTTACTTCATTTTCTTTAAGCCAACAATTTCCGCCAGCGTTTCACTTGGAAGCGTACTTGCTCCGGCGCGGTGCCGCCCAAGTGGTTGCGCGCGTTCAGGCTGCCTTCGGGTGTCAGCACGCCGTACACGTCGTCTGAAATCAGGTTGCTGAAACCTTGCAGGACTTCGATCGACAGTTCGCTCAAATCAACGCCCGCTTGGTCGGCATGGCGCACGGCTTGGGCGACGACTTCGTGGCTGTCGCGGAAAGGCATGCCTTTTTTCACCAAATAATCCGCCAAATCGGTGGCGGTGGCGAAGCCCTGCATCACGGCGGCGCGCATATTGTCGGGTTTGACGGTCACGCCGCGCATCATATCGGCGTAAATCCGCAGCGTGTCGATGAGCGTATCGGCGGTGTCAAACAGAGGTTCTTTGTCTTCCTGATTGTCTTTGTTGTATGCCAAAGGCTGAGATTTCATCAGGGTAATCAGGCCGATAAGGTGTCCGATGACACGGCCGGATTTGCCGCGCACGAGTTCGGGCACATCGGGATTTTTCTTCTGCGGCATGATAGACGAACCTGTGCAGAAACGGTCGGCAATGTCGATAAAGCCAAAACGCGGACTCATCCACAAAATCAATTCTTCGGACAAGCGGCTCAGGTGAACCATAATCAGCGAGGCGGCGGCGGTGAACTCGACGGCAAAATCGCGGTCGGATACGGCATCGAGCGAGTTTTGGCAGATTTGTTCGAAACCCAGCAATTCGGCGGTGATTTCGCGCTGAATCGGATAAGTCGTACCGGCAAGGGCGGCAGCACCGAGCGGCATACGGTTGACGCGTTTGCGACAGTCGGTCATGCGTTCGAAATCGCGTCCGAGCATTTCGACGTAGGCGAGCATGTGGTGTCCGAAACTGACGGGCTGGGCGACTTGCAGATGGGTGAAACCGGGCATGACGGTTTCGGCGTTTTGTTCCGCCAAATCGACCAAGGCCGTCTGAAGGCTCCGAATCAGGTCTTGAATGACGGTAATCTGGTCGCGCAGCCACAGGCGGATGTCGGTGGCGACTTGGTCGTTGCGGCTGCGGCCGGTATGCAGGCGTTTGCCCGCATCGCCGATTTTTTCGGTCAGGCGGCGTTCGATGTTCATGTGGACGTCTTCCAAATCCAGCGACCAAGAAATAGTACCGTCCTTGATTTCTGCTATAATCTCCGCCATTCCCTGACGAATCGCCGCCAAATCTTCTTCACTCAAAACACCTGATTGAACAAGCATTTGCGCGTGAGCCAGCGAACCCTGAATGTCCCACTCGGCAAGCCGTTTATCGAAATCGATCGAACCGGTGTATTTTTTCACCAGTTCGGAAACAGGCTCGTTAAAACGGCCCGACCAGGTTTTGTCCTTACTCATGGTTTCGTCCTTCAGATAAAATAACAGAGCCAATAAGGCTCGTATAAACGCATTAAAAGAAAACGGTTGGAAATTTTATGTCTATTATACGTCAAATCAACAATACATTCGCCGTCCCGGATCTGCGCAATTCGGCAACAGTCGTGCGCCTTTTGATTATTGTCTTGGGCAGTCTGTTCTTTCTCCCCTTGATCAGCGATTCTTCGCTCTCCTATTCCGCAGAGATTTACCATCATTCCCAATGGGTGTTTCCCGTATTGTTGGGGATTTTGGTTAAAGCCTATTTCGTCAATATCTTCACCCCTGCCATCAAAACATCGCCCTACGGTGTCATTATTACCTATTTTTTGAACTTATCGATATTTGCAATCGTCGATTTTTTCATTCTGAAAACACACGGCAGAACGCTCTCGCAACATTTCTTCCTGTTCAACCTTTTCCTGCTCGGGCTGATGTATTACGAAGCTTCGCGCCGGAACGGCCTTGCACCTTCGATTTCCGAAGCCCGCCTCAGCGCGCTGACCGCCCGCATCCGCCCGCATTTCCTGTTCAACAGCCTCAACGCCGCCATCAGCCTCATCCGCCTGCGCCCGTATGATGCGGAAACCCTGCTGGAAAACCTCGCCAACCTCTTCCGCGCCCAACTGCGCGACGGCAGCCAAAGCAGCACTTTAGGGCAGGAAATCGAATGGGCGCAGGAATACATCGCCATCGAACAAATCCGCATGGGCCATATGCGCGTGCAGGTGATGTGGCAGCACCAGGCGCCCGATGACGCGGAAACGCCGCACCTCCTGCTCCAACCCCTATTGGAAAACGCGGTCTTCCACGGCGTCGAATCGACCCACCGCCCCGGCATGATTACCGTGTTTACCAAGCTCAACAAATCATCCATCTACATCCGCATCGAAAACCCGTACACCCCGCCCGAAAGCAGTGAAAACGCCAAACCGCACAAAGGCAACTCGATGGCATTGCACAACCTCAAAGAACGCCTGACGCTGATGTACGACAACGATGCCAAAATCCAAAGCCGCCAACTCGACGGCATCTTCCGCGTCGACATCCGCCTGCCTTACCGCAAAAAAGCGTCTGATGTAAACAGGCTGTTCGGTTAATACAACCATCCCCCAAAGGTCAAAGGTCGTCTGAAAAGTTTCAGACGACCTCAAACAAACCACCGTCAACCTTATGAAAACCAAAACAATCTTAAAATGGCTTCCCGTGGTTTTGTCCGTCTTGGGCGCATTGGGTTACAGCTCGCGCGATACCGAAATCATCCGCTCCGGCGTGCAATTCGCTTCTGCGCTCACAGGCAGCAGCCATATCGGCATGGAAGCCTTCGGCGCATTATTATCGGAAACCGTCAAATCAGGGTCGTCTGAAAATACTGCACACCAAAGCCATCCGCACACTCAAAAACGCAATTCCACCACTCCCCATACCTATCGCGGCAAAATCTCCAAAATCCACGACGGCGACACCCTCCACGTTATCGACGAAGACGGCGCGAAACACAAAATCCGCATGGCGTATATCGACGCACCCGAAATCAATCAGGCATACGGCACGCGTTCGCGGGACAACTTGATTGATGCCGCCGACGGCAAAAAGGTGAAGGTACGCGTATTTGAAACAGACCGCTACCAACGCGAAGTCGCGCAAGTTTCCGTCGGGACGACCGATTTGAACCTCATGCAACTCCGCGACGGAGCGGCATGGCATTACGACAGCTACGCCAAAAAACAACAAAGCAAAACCGCCTATACCGATTACGCCGCCGCCCAAAAACAGGCGAAACAAAAACGCAAAGGCTTGTGGAGCGGTAAAAATCCCCAAGCCCCGTGGGACTTCCGCCGCGAAGAGCGCGAAGGGCAAAACGGCGGGCACAACGAGCGCCGTCAAGAATCAGGCGGACAATGGTTTGGCATTTGGTAACCGGTGGCTCTCGACATTTAATTTTCCAAGCGGATTTTTGTTTATAAACGGAAGATTCAAGGCGGAAACCGCAATAAGGTTGGATGCCTTGCGAGGATTTCCAACACAACGGAAACTATTGAATCTCGATAGCTCCCAGTATAAAAAAGGTCGTCTGAAAAATATTTTCAGACGACCTTTTAATGAATCTAAAAAACTAACGGCATTGCAGCCAAGTCCGTTTGAGATGATCGACATCCGTCACTTTGCAGACATTACCGGAGCAGCTGACCGAATAATCTACTTTGGTCGGATGCCCCCATTGTTTGAAGCCGGCACGAATTTTGCCGTTGGGCAAGGCAGACACGCTGACCTTGGCTTCGGTTTCAGGATCCTGACTGTTCCATATCGGATCGGCCTCTATGCACAAATCCGCCGACCGAGAGGCGGTACGGATGGCTTTTTTCAAAGAATCATCGGCATATCGGTTCAAAATCTTCACGCCCGGTTCATCATCGCGGCTTGCTTCTTGATAAATCTTCTTCACCAAACGGATCTTGGCGGCATTGTCTCCGCTTGCAAAAGAGACAGACGGAACCAGTAACGCAGCGAAAAGTATTGTCGCTATTTTGTTCATATTATGTTTTCCTAAAATCGAATTCTACCCTGCCATACCGTCCAATACCCTATTGAAACCATACTCAGTATTGACTTGGCAGGGTTCAGCCGTAAAAATACAAAAAGAATTATATCCATTGGATATGCTTTTTCAAACCGATTTAAACGTCATCACCCCATTATCCATCCTATGAGGTCGTCTGAAATGCCTGTCATGCTGATTGTCCGTCCGTCCGCGCGTGCGGGAGATGATGTGCGCACCTGTTCGCAGGCAGGGTGGCGCACGCGGGTGTTGAGTCCGGTTGAAATCGAGCCGGACGAAGCAGCATTGCGCGGTTTGAAAGAACAGTTTTCCCGCGCGGATGCGGTGTTTTGGGTCAGTCCGACGGCGGTTGAAACCGCTGCGCCGTATGTGGATTTTTCAGACGACCTAAAGGTTCAGGTGGCGGTCGGGCAGGCAAGCGGTCGGACTTTGCAACGCTGCGGCGCGAAAAATGTGTCTGTGCCGCAAGAAGGCAACGACAGCGAGGCGGTGTTGCGGCTGCCGGTTTGGGATACGCTGCCGCAAGGCGCACGCATATTGATTGTGCGCGGACGCGGCGGGCGCGATTTTTTGGCGGAGTCGTTAAAGAAAAAAGGCTTTGCAGTGGAAATCGCGGAAGCGTATTTCAGACGACCTAATGAATTGAATTGGCAGGATTTTGATGCCGAATCCATTGATGCCGCCTTTATCGCTTCGGGCGAACTGGTACGCGGGCTGTTTGCGCAGGTTCCGCCGCAATTTTCCCGATTCTTCGAATCCTTGTTATACTTCACCCATCATCCGCGCATAGCCGACGCGCTTCGCGAGGCGGGTGCGCGCCACATACGGGTCGTCGCTTCTCTGAAAGCGGCACTTTCATCATTTCCTAAGGAGCAAACCGATGAGCCGGTCTGAAGACAATCCATCCGAAGCAAACGAAGCCGGTCGGCCGATTATCGTCGACAGTCAGGGCAACGCAGGGTCGTCTGAAACAGCGGCTCCGAAAAAGGCCAAGCAGCCTAAAACCTCCGAATACGCAGGAACACACATGTCTGAATCTAAAAATCTTCCCCAAAACCAACCCGCCCCCGTCATCATCAAACAATCCGGCGGCAGAGGGCTGGCGGTAGGCGCACTGGTGCTGGCGCTGCTGGGTTTGGGCGCAAGCGGCTTTTTGTTTGTGCAAGGACAAAACGTCTTGAAAAACCAAGAGCTTTCGTTTAACCAAAAGCTCGATAAAGCCGCCTTGGGCGAATCTGAAAACGCTTTACTCCTGAAAGACCATCTAAACCGCCAAACCGCCATCCAAGCCGAATTGGAGCGCTTGGGCAAAGCACAAATGGCAAACAGCGAACAAATCCTGTTGACGCAAAAAGCGTATCAGGAGCTGACCAAAGGGCGCGTCAACTGGCTGGTTGACGAAGCGGAAACCATGTTGAACCTCGCCTCGCAGCAACTGCTGCTGTCGGGCAACGTACAAGGCGCGGCGGCGGTGTTGGAACATATCGACGGCCGCCTGAGCCGTTTCGACCAGCCCGAGCTGCTGCCCATCAAACAAGCCGTCAGCCATGATTTGGCGGCATTGAAAAACCGTCCGTATGTCGATATTTCCGGCACGGCGCTGCGCCTCGACCGCTTGGAAACCGCCGTTTCCGGCCTGCCGCTGGTATTGGACGGCGTATTGCAGCCGGGCGAGCAGGCGCAAAGCAACGGCGCGTCTTCAGGCTCTTGGTGGCAAAATACTTGGGATAAATCTTTGGTTGCACTGAAAGGGCTGGTGGAAGTCCGCCGACTCGACAATAAAGACGCGATGCTGCTGTCGCCCGAACAGGCGTATTTCGTCCGCGAAAACCTGCGCCTGCGCCTTTTGGATGCGCGTACCGCGCTGATGCAGCACAACGGCGAGGTTTATCAAAGCGATTTGAACTACGTCGAAGCGGCGGTCAAACAATACTTTGACGGCAAATCGCCCGCAACACAGGCATGGCTGAAAGAGTTGTCCGAATTGAAAGCGCTGGATGTGCGCATGATTTCAGACGACAGCTTGAAGGCCAGCCTCAGCGCAATCCGCGCCTATCAAGACGGTACGCGTACTCCGGTCGCGCTGCCCGAACCCGTAACGACCGCCGCGTCCGCGCCCCTGCCCTCCGCCGCGTCCGAAGCTGCCGCTCCTCAAGCCGCCTCTCAGGTGAATGAAACTGCTTCCGCACCGAAAACCGCACCGGCTCCGAGGGCTGCCCATCCTGCCAAAGCAAGACCCGCTCCTGCGCAGAAATCCGCACCTGCCGCCCAAACAGACGCGAAGCCTTTAGAAGCTCCGGCGCTGCCTTCCGAGGCCAAACCGCAAAACATTTCCGAGCCGGAAAAGAAAGCGGCTCCTGAGAAACAAAGCCGCCCTGCCGCCGATGCTGAGACCAAAGGAGGCCGTGCATGAAAGCCGTCGTCTGGATTGTCGTTTTATTCGCCGCAGCAGTCGGTATCGTCCTAACTTCCGGTATTTACACGGGTAATGTCTATATCGTCGTCGGACAGGTCATGATGCGGGTCAACCTGCACGCCTTTATCTTAGGGCTGGTTCTGTTTGTCGTTACCCTGTATTTCCTGATCAAATTCATCGTCGGCCTGATGAACATCCCCGCCCGTATGCAGCGTTTCGGTACGGCGCGCAAAGGCCGTCAGGCAGCCGTGGCTTTGAACAGCGCAGGTTTGGCGTTTTTTGAAGGCCGCTTTGAAAAAGCGGAGCAGGAAGCCGCCAAAGTATTGGAGAACAAAGAAGCCGGCGACAACCGCAACCTCGCGTTGATGCTGGGCGCGCACGCCGCCGACCAAATGGAAAACTTCGAACTGCGCGACCACTACCTGAAAGACATCGAAAAACTGCCGAACAAACAGCAGCTTTCCCGCTATCTGTTGTTGGCAGAATCCGCACTCGGCCGCCGCGATTATCCGACCGCCCTGGAAAATCTGAACGCCGCCGCGCGCATCCATCCCAACCTGTCCCGCCTCGCCCGCCTGCAACTGCGTTATGCCTTTGACCACGGCGATGCGGAAGACGTGTTGGCAAAATCCGAAAAACTGATGAAAGTCGGCGCGATTAACGATTTTGAAGCGGAACAATACCAAAGCTGGGCATACCGCCGCCTGTTGGCGGAAGCATCAGACGCAGCCGGTCTGAAAACCTGTCTGAAGCGCATTCCCGAGAGACTCAAAGCGGACGAATTGTGTGTCGCCATTGCCGAAAAATACGAGCGTCTCGGACTCTATACCGAAGCCGTCAAATGGGTGCGCCAATACTACCCACAAAACCGCCGCCCCGAACTTTTGGAAGCCTTCGTCGAAAGCGTCCGCTTCTTCAACGAACGCGGCCAGCAAAAAGCCATCGACCTTGCCGATTCTTGGCTGAAAGACAAACCCGACGACGCACCGCTCTTGATGTACCTCGGACAGCTTGCCTACGGCCGCAGCCTGTGGGGCAAGGCGCAAAGTTACCTCGAAGCCAGCATCGCCCTGCAACCGAGCATCGCCGCCCGCCTCATGCTGGCACGCGTACTCGACGAAACCGGACAGCCGCAAAAAGCTCAGGAACAGCGGAAATTGGTTTTGGAAGCCGTCTCCGATGACGAACGCCACGCGGCGTTGGAGCAGCATAGCTGAGTTTGGAAACATCTTTATCTATCCCCCTTTTCAGACGACCTTTCATTGCGGAAACCGCCGCAAAGGTCGTCTGAAAACCGTTTTCCTTCCCCGTTTTACAAACAAACCGAAAGCCTCACATGACCTCTTTGAAAAACGACACCTTCCTCCGCGCCCTGCTCAAACAGCCCGTCGAATACACGCCGATTTGGATGATGCGTCAGGCGGGGCGTTATCTGCCCGAATACAAAGCCACGCGCGCGAAAGCGGGCAGCTTCCTCGATTTGTGTAAAAACACCGAATTGGCGACCGAAGTCACCATCCAGCCCTTAGACCGCTTCGATTTGGACGCGGCGATTCTGTTCTCCGACATCCTGACCGTCCCCGACGCAATGGGCTTGGGACTGTATTTTGCAGAAGGCGAAGGCCCGAAATTCGAACGCGCCTTGCAACACGAAGCCGACATTGCCAAGCTGCAAGTTCCCGATATGGAAAAGCTGCAATACGTCTTTGACGCCGTCGGCTCCATCCGCAAAGCATTGGACGGCCGCGTACCGCTTATCGGTTTCTCCGGCAGCCCGTTCACGCTCGCCTGCTATATGGTCGAAGGCGGCAGCAGCAAAGAATTCCGCACCATCAAAACCATGATGTACTCGCGTCCCGATTTGCTGCACAAAATCCTCGACACCAACGCCCAAGCCGTTACCGCCTACCTCAACGCCCAAATCGACGCGGGCGCGCAGGCCGTGCAGATTTTCGACACTTGGGGCGGCGTCCTGAGCGATGCGGCGTTTAAAGAATTCAGCCTCAAATACATCCGCCAAATCGTTGCCGGTTTGAAACGCGAAAGCGAAGGCAGACGCGTTCCCGTTATCGTGTTTGCCAAAGGCGGCGGGCTGTGGCTGGAGGGCATGGCGGAAATCGGCGCAGACGCATTGGGCTTGGACTGGACGTGCAACATCGGCGAAGCACGCCGCCGCGTCGGCAACCAAGTCGCCCTGCAAGGCAACTTCGACCCGTTTGCCCTCTTTGGCACACCCCAATCCATCCGCACCGAAGTCGCGCGCATCCTAGCCGACTACGGAAACGGCAGCGGCCATGTCTTCAACCTCGGACACGGCATCAACCAACACGCCGACCCCGAACACGCCAAAATCTTAGTCGATACCGTACACGAACTGTCGCGCCAATATCACGCCTGATTGGGCGTAACGTAAAAGGTCGTCTGAAAACCCAAACTGCCTACCGGTTTGGTTTTCAGACGACCTTTTATATTGGATGAAAAGTAAAAATCAGACATTTTCTATTTAACTGACTGCATATTTACCCAAATCAAATCAGATTGATTTCACATATTTCAAAAGACATGTATGATGATGTTCTTTAAAACAACCTTTCCAATTTCAATAAAATCCATCTTTTTAGGGGCTGTCAACATTTAATTTCCCCAGTGGATTTTTGTTCACAAAGCGGAAGATTCAAGGCGGAAGCCGCAACAAGGTTGGACACCTTGCGAGGATTTCCAACGCGGAAGATGCTGCTTTGAGGATAAAAAGACACGGAAACTATTGAATGTTGACAGCCCTCTAGGAACACACACATGAACTTTCAAGACTATTTCGTCAATCTGATATTGAGCGGCGTGATGATTATCGGCGCTTATCAGTTTTACTTTTATACCCAACGCCACCCCTTGCGCAAAGAGATTGTTTGGAATTCCCCGATAGACGAAAAAATCCCTTTCCGCCCGCGTTGGTCGTGGATATACAGCTTCCTTTACTACCCCGCCATCCTCTACCTCAACATCATCGCCACCGACCACCGCCATTTCAACATGATGGCGTTCAGCTTCCTGATGTTGCTGTTTATGCAAATGCTGTTCTTCTGGCTGTTTCCCGTTTCCACCCCGCCGCATTGGCGCAGCATCAATACCGGCAAAACACCGTCCGAATGGTTTTTACAATTTGTTCAAAAGTTCGACCAAGCCAGCAACTGCTTCCCCAGTATGCACGTTTCCGTCGCCATGTTGACCGCCCTGCACGCGCTGCCGACTTTGGGCGCCGCCGCGTTCCTCTTTCCTGTATTGATTGCCCTGTCCTGCATCTTTACCAAACAGCACTACCTGATTGACCTGCCCGCAGGCGCTGCATTGGGCGGCTTTGCCTACTGGCTGTATCTTTTAGTGCTTTGACGCACCCAATCCTAATAAAAGAACCTAAAAGGTCGTCTGAAAACGAGCGAAGCGAGTTTCGCTAAAACAAAACTCAAAAGGTCGGCCAAAACTCAAAAGGTCGGCGGATTCGCATTTGAAGTGCAACTTTCTATAACAGAAAAAGGCCAGTATGCGGTAGCATACGGCCTTTCCTGCAAGAAAGATTGCCATGAGCTACACACAACTGACCCAAGACGAACGATACCATATCCAATACCTGTCCCGCCACTGCACCATCGCCGAAATCGCCAAACAGCTTAACCGCCACAAAAGCACCATCAGCCGCGAAATCAAGCGGCACTGCATCCAAGGGCAGCAATACAGCGCCGATAAAGCCCAAAGGCAAAGCCGGCTGACCAAACAGCGTAAGCGAAAACCCTATAAGCTCGATTCGCAGCTGGTTCAACACATCGACACCCTTATCCGCCGCAAACTCAGTCCCGAACAGGTATGCGCCTACCTGCGCAAACACCACGGGATCACACTCCATCACAGCACCGTTTACCGCTACCTCCGCCAAGACAAAAGCAACGGCGGCACTTTGTGGCAACATCTCAGAATATGCAGCAAACCCTACCGCAAACGCTACGGCAGCACATGGACCAGAGGCAAAGTGCCCGACCGCGTCGGCACAGAAAACCGATCCGCCATCGTCGACCGGAAAACCCGCATCGGCGATTGGGAGGCCGACACCATCGTCGGCAAAAATCAGAAAAGCGCGTTATTGACCTTGGTCGAACGCACTACCCGCTACACCATCATCTGCAAATTAAAGAACTTAAAAGCCGAAGACACTGCCCGGGCGGCCATTAGGGTATTAAGGGCATATAAAGCCAGAGTCCACACCATCACCATGGATAACGGCAAAGAGTTCTACCAACACACCAAAATAGCCAAAGCATTAAAAGCGGAAACCTATTTTTGCCGCCCTTACCATTCGTGGGAAAAAGGGTTGAATGAAAACACCAACGGACTCATCCGACAATATTTCCCCAAACAGACCGATTTCCGAAATATGAGCAATCGGGAGATACGCAGGGTTCAAGATGAGTTGAACCACCGGCCAAGAAAAACACTTGGCTACGAAACGCCAAGTGTTTTATTCTTGAATCTGTTCCAACCACTGGTGCCCTAGTGTTGCACTTGAAATCCGAATCCAAGGTCGTCTGAAAACGAAAAACACCCACTTATCGGTGTCAACTCGTTTTTCAGACGACCTTTGTATATACTCACCATCTGAACCTTACCGCCTCAAACCAGTCAGACTCAAAAACACATCCGCTCCCGCCATTCCTCCACCGCCTATCGAACATGACCTTTCTAAAAGACATCACCTGGACAGAAATCTTCATTTTCGCCCACACCTGCGCCGCGCTCGGCTGCGTCTTGCGCGTGTTGTACAAACAAAAAAACATCGGCTCCACGTTTGCCTGGCTGATCATCCTCTTCCTTTTCCCCGTCTTCGGCACCATCGCCTACCTGCTTATCGGCGAGCCGCGGCTCGGCACGGCGCGTGCAAAGCGTACGGACGAGATGAACCGTTTTTATCAAGGTTTCGTCGAAACTTACCTGTCTAACCTTTACCTTGATATCGGCGACAAAGTCAAATCCCGTTATCACGGCATCAGCAAAGTCGCTGCGAGCGGAACGGGACTCGGCGCGACGCGCAACAACGCCATGACGCTGCTGTCCACCACCGATGAAATCATCGACACCATGCTTGCCGATATCCGCGCCGCCCGCCATTCCTGCATGCTCGCCTTCTACATCATCGAACCCGAAGGCAGGATAGAAGAACTGTTAAACGAACTCCTCGCCGCCGCCGACAGAGGTTTGGATTGCGCCATCCTCGCCGACGCCGTCGGCAGCAGCCGCTTTTTCGACAGCGGCTGGGTAGAAACCCTGCGCGAAGCCGGCATAGAAGTTCACGCCTCATTGCCCGTCGGCGTCTGGCGCACCTTCTTCACCCGCACCGACTTGCGCAACCACCGCAAAATCCTCGTCATCGACAGCAAAATCGGCTACACCGGCAGCTTCAACCTCGCCGATCCCCGCTTCTTCAAAAAAGATTCCGGCGTCGGTGAATGGGTGGACGTCATGATGCGCTGCACCGGCCCGCTGGTACTCGAACTCTCCGCCGTCTTCTTTGCCGACCTCGCCGTCGAAACCGACGAAAACCTCGAAAGCGTGCAGCAATATCTGACGCAGGCGCAAGAGCGCATTCCCGAAATCCTTCCCGAAAAAATGCAGCAGGGCGACATCGTCGCCCAAGTCATCCCCTCCGCGCCCGAACAAGGCAGCCACGTCATTTACGAAACCATCATCAGCGCGATTTACGCCGCCACCAAACAAATCACCATCACCACCCCCTATTTCGTCCCCGACGAACCCCTCCTGATGGCATTGACCATCGCCGCCAAACGCGGCGTCAAAGTTACCCTGATCCTGCCCGCCAAAGTCGATTCCCTCATGGTGCGCTACGCCTCCCGCGCCTACTACCCCATGCTGCTCGACGCAGGCGTCAAAATCGCCATGTTCGAAGGCGGACTGCTGCACGCCAAAACCATGACCATAGACGAAGACTACGCCCTCTTCGGCACGGTCAACATGGACATGCGCAGCTTCTTCCTCAACCTCGAAATCAGCCTCGCCATCTACGACCGCGACATCACCAAACAAATCTGCAACCTCCAACGCGACTACCTCAAAAACAGCAGCTACATCACCGTCAAAGCATGGCAGCAACGCTCCAAATTCCGCGGGCTGATAGAAAACACCGTCCGCCTGATGAGTCCGCTGTTATAAGCAGGCTTACCGTTCGCACAAGACCAAAGGTCGTCTGAAAAGCTTAGAAACCTTTTCAGACGACCTTTTTGTTTGGATAACAGTTGTCAGCCCGAAGACAGATAGATAATATAAACCGAATATTTTTCATCTCGCCCGCGCCCCGTAAACCAATATTCCCGGGCTTGGTACTTGTAAAATTTGAGTCAAAAGGCAAACAACAATGAAAAAGACTTGGAACCAAATACTTGAATCAGCACAACCCGTGGTTGATTTTTTGTCATCAGACAGTTTCTTTTCCCGTCCTTATGACGGCGATCGTGAAAAATTTATCGTTACCACTTCTCCGGAGGAAGCCAGATATCTGTTAGGTCGCGAATGGGGTGAGTGGCAGGAGATTATAGATGCTCAACAATTCCCAGATTCGGATGATTTTGATTGGCACTACTTGGTTGGTAGTAAATTAATTAATACCAATTGCCTGGGAGCCCTAGATAAGAATTTACATGGGGCAGATAAAAAGCTCACGATAGAGGGTGTAGTAAACTTCCTTGAAGAAACAATGCCATATTATATGGACATTTTATTGAATTGTTACGCCAATAATTATATGCCGGAAATTTGGAAAGATATTTTGTATGTTTTCCAACATAACGGTTTCCCTTGCGGCTGGAAAGGAGATTATCCGGAAGGGAAAATGATCGTTTTTTCCAACGAATAAAGGATGAGAAAACCGTAATCCGTTTGAAATCTTAATTCATGTGTATGGTTCGGTTTGAAAAGGTCGTCTGAAAAACTTGAAACCTGTTTCAGACGACCTCAAAGTCAACATCCCGTTCCACTTCCAAGGTAAGTATTACGACGAAGAAAGCGGGTTACACTACATCCGTTTTCGGTATTACGACCCTGAAATCGAGCAGTTCGTGAGTCAGAATCCTATTGGGTTTGCCGAAGGAGTTAAAACATGGAGTTTTTTTTAGATAAAGATAATTATTGTTGTGTAAAAAATACTGCTAATCCTGATGAACAAGTTATCGGAGACTTTTTTGAAGGAGATATTCAAGGTTGCGATTACACTGTCAATTTATTCATTGATATCATTAATCAAATTAAAAATGATGAAATAGAAAACTGGCAGGGAACAGGCAATGCCCACACAATTTCCATAACAAAAGATAAGATAAATATTTTTAACGAATTTACTGAAATGGAAGTAACTATTTATGACTTTGAATACTTTTTGTCCCTTTTATATCAATGGAAAAAATTGATTGAAAGTAGGACCATAAATCAAACTTGATTTTTTGATCATTATTCACAAAGTTAGTTTGAGTCGGTTCTCTCCAACAGAATTATTTGCACCCCAGCACCAAATGTTGAAGCATGGTAAAACTGCTAAATAATTAATACGGGATTATTGATATGAATATAACAGGAATGGAATACTTTGTTATTTCAAATAAAAAACCTGATATTGTTTTGAATAGTTTCAATAAAGCAATAGTTGAGCTATGGCCAAATTGCATTATTTATGAGAATGACAAACTATTTGATGGCAGTTTTTTTTATGGGTATGTTAAAGATCATGAAATGGGGAATTTCTCAGAAGAGAATGCCTATAAACTCGATCAACATGGAGAAGGCCAAATATCATTGGCATGCCAGTACTATCAATCATTAAGAATGAATACAATGGCAGATTATGCATATTATGATGGATATGAAGACCTATATGATGACTGTCCTAAAGACAGTATCTTGAGAAAGAATATTTTTATACTTCATGAAGTGTATTACTACACTCTTATATTACCGGCTACACATGAACATCCTTTTAGCAGAAAAATAATTAATATTTTAGAGGATATTCTTTTAAAGAAATCTGAAATATAATTCAATTAATCAACAATATAGAGATGATTTTTAAAAATTTTGAAGAGTTTGAATCAATTTTAGATAAATTATTTGATAATGAGCAATATGAAGTAGCCGATGGAATCATGGAAAATCAAATAGATAATATTTGCAAACTATCTTCCTCTGAGGAAATTGATCAGTATCTATGGTTTTATGCTTCTGTCGCCGGAGATTGCGAATCTTTCGGTAGATTTCAGAAATTATGTAGACAATTAGTGTCTTTAAACAAGATAAAATCGAGTGATTTAGCCAAATATGAAGAAAAATGTCCTGCTAATAGATGGTTTTAGTTAAGGATAGATCAGCTCAAAACCCAACATTTAATAAAGGTCGTCTGAAAAGCTTGAAATCCGTTTCAGACGACCTCTTAAAACAAACCCTGCTTACAAAGGAAATGACTGCATGAACCCCATCCGCCCCTTCTTAGACCATACTCCGCAAGTCCACGAGTCCTGCCTTATCGATGAAACTTCGGTCATCATCGGCGAAGTATCGCTTGCCGAAGACGTATCCGTCTGGCCGTATGCCGTTTTGCGCGGCGATGTGAACAGCATCAGCATCGGCGCGCGCAGCAATGTACAGGACGGCAGCGTCTTGCACGTTTCGCACAAAAACGCGGAAAAACCTGAAGGCTCGCCCCTTGTCATCGGTGAAGATGTTACCGTCGGACACAAAGTCATGCTGCACGGCTGCCGTATCGGCGACCGCGTTTTAATCGGTATGGGAACAATTATTCTGGACGATACTGTCGTCGAAAGCGACGTGATGATAGGCGCAGGCAGCTTGGTGCCGCCGCGCAAACGTTTGGAAAGCGGCTATCTTTATGTCGGCTCGCCCGTCAAACAAGTCCGCCCGTTGACTGACAAGGAAAAAGAGTTTTTGAAATATTCGTCCGCGCATTATGTGCGGCTGGCAGGACAGCACAAGCAGTCAAAATAAGCCCTCTGCGCGCCCTATCGCTATAATTGATGGGGCTTCGCTGCCTGCTCCCGATTTTCAGACGACCCATCCCGATACCGACCATGAACCCCGAAACCCTGCAAGATTTCCTGCATACCCACATCCCTGCGACCGCCCTGCTCGATCTAAGCGTCTTGGAAACTACGGCGGAACAAACCGTACTTTTCGCGCCCCACGCCCCCAACCGCAATCATAAAAATACCGCCTTCGGCGGCAGTATCGCGTTGGCGGCAACCGTCGGCGGCTGGGCAACTGTCTATCTCCATTGCCCCGAATCGGATGGCAATATCGTCATTCAAGAAGGTACTACCCGCTACCTGCGCCCTGCACGAGGCGACCTGACCATCATCACGCGCAGTCCGCCGGCTGAAGAGTGGCAAAAACTCAAAACCATGTTCGAGCGCCATAAAAAAGGAAAAATCGCCCTGCAAACCGAAATCTATTCGGAAAACGAATTGGCTGCCGTCTTTGACGGACGGTTTGTCGTATTGGGATAAGGTATCGGCTGTTTCATAGACAAAGGTCGTCTGAAATTTTCAGACGACCTTTTTATATCCAGCGGATGCCTGTTCACACCCACAACCACGCCCAAACGCTGCGCCCTTCGCCTTGCAGCAACACCAGCGTGCGGCAGGCGGAGGCTGTGTTCATACATTCCAACCCGATGCCGTGTGCGGCAAGTTCGGCGGCGATTTTCGGATGGAGGAACTGCTGCTTCTCCCCCGTGCCAATAATGATGACTTCGGGCAAACTGTCCGACTCGGAGGTCGTCTGAAACAGGTAGGCGGCAGTCAGTTCGGACGGCGTTTGCACGTTCATTGCTTCGATTTTGCCGTTGCGCCAGATGATGGGTGTGGTGTAGGTTTTGCCGCCCGCTTCGATTGCGCCCGCCCGATAAGCGGTCAGGCTTAGGGTTTCATCGGTTTTGTTTTCTTCAATCAGCATTTTTCTTCCGTTTCTTTCTCGGCTTGATATATCAATTTCAAACAGGCTTGCCGCCCTTTCGCCGCGTTCCGTAAAAAAGGTGCAAAATCAGGCAATTTCAGGTAGGATGGGCGACTTTAGCCTGCGCCTTCCGCCCTTGCAAAATCAGCATTATATCAATCTGCGGCGGCGGTGCGTTTCGGGCTTTCTGAATTTCTGTTTTTACTTTTTGATTTAAGAGAATCGGCTCACAAGGAGGCACAATGAAGCCAGTAAACATCGGTCTTTTAGGTTTAGGTACGGTCGGCGGCGGTACGGCTGCCGTGTTGCAGGACAATGCGGCGGAAATCAGCCGCCGTTTGGGACGCGAAGTGCGCATCAGTGCCGTATGCGACTTGAGCGAAGAAAAAGCCCGCCAAATCTGCCCGTCCGCAGCCTTCGTCAAAGACCCGTTCGAACTGGTCGCGCGTGAAGACGTCGATGTCGTCGTCGAATTGTTCGGCGGTACCGGCATCGCCAAAGATGCCGTGTTGAAAGCCATTGAAAACGGCAAACACATCGTTACCGCCAACAAAAAACTGCTCGCCGAATACGGCAACGAAATCTTCCCGCTGGCGGAAGAAAAAAACGTCATGGTGCAATTTGAAGCGGCTGTGGCAGGCGGCATCCCGATTATCAAAGCCCTGCGCGAAGGCCTCGCCGCCAACCGCATCCGCAGCATCGCCGGCATCATCAACGGCACCAGCAACTTCATCCTCTCCGAAATGCGTGAAAAAGGCAGCGCGTTTGCCGACGTATTGAAAGAAGCACAAGCATTGGGCTACGCCGAAGCCGATCCGACCTTCGACATCGAAGGCAACGACGCAGGCCACAAAATTACCATCATGAGCGCGCTGGCATTCGGTACGCCGATGAACTTCCCCGCCTGCTACCTCGAAGGCATCAGCAAACTCGACAGCCGCGACATCAAATACGCCGAAGAACTCGGCTACCGCATCAAACTTTTGGGCATTACCCGCAAAACCGACAAAGGCATCGAATTGCGCGTCCATCCGACCCTGATCCCCGAAAGCCGCCTCTTGGCAAACGTCAACGGCGTGATGAACGCCGTGCGCGTCAACGCCGATATGGTCGGCGAAACCTTATATTACGGCGCAGGCGCGGGCGCATTGCCGACCGCTTCCGCCGTGGTCGCCGACATCATCGACATCGCCCGCCTGATTGAAGCCGATATCGACCACCGCGTGCCGCATCTGGCGTTCCAGCCCGCCCAAGTCCAAGCGCAAACCATCCTGCCTATGGACGAAATCACCAGCAGCTACTACCTGCGCGTCCAAGCCAAAGACGAACCGGGCACGCTGGGGCAAATCGCCGCGCTTTTGGCAAAAGAAAACGTGTCCATCGAAGCCTTAATCCAAAAAGGCGTGATCGACCAAACCACCGCCGAAATCGTGATTCTGACCCACAGCACGGTCGAGAAAAACATCAAGCGCGCCATTGCCGCCATCGAAGCATTAAGCTGCGTGGAAAAACCGATCACCATGATCCGCATGGAAAGCCTGCATGACTGAGCCGAAAAACGAAATGTCCGCCGAAGAGCAAGCCGCGGCGCGTAAAAAAGCGAAAGCCAAAATCCGCACCATCCGCATTTGGGCGTGGGTCATTTTGGCGCTGCTCGCCGCCACCGCCCTGCTCTCCCAATGCGCCATGTCCAAACCGCAGGCAAAGCAGAACATCTTTGAGTCTTGCGTGAAAAACATCCCCTTTGCCGAAAAATGGCAAAACGATTTGAAAGAAAGGGGCTTGGATTCAAACAACAGCAAACTCGCCACCGATTACTGCACCTGTATGTGGGACAAGCCTTTGGACAAACTCTCCGAAGATCAAATCCGTTCATTGGGCAAACTCAGCCCGCAAGAGCAGCTCGACCTGCTCGGCGGCGCGCAAGCGTTTGAAGAGCGCGACAAGCAGTGTGTGGCAGGTTTGAAGGCGGAATAATCCGGTTTTAACATAGCAAAAAGGTCGTCTGAAAAAACTCCGTTTGTTTTTTTCAGACGACCTTTTTATTGATAAGGGATTCACTGCAAATCAGGATGGAACAACAAACTATGCTCGGGCGATCGGTTTCTTCTTCCCTTCCAACCATACCTTCAGTTTTTCCTCATCCAAAAACCAATGGCAAATTTCTTCGTCCCCATCCAATAACACGGGGACAAGTTCGTTATACTTTTCTTCTAAAACAGGGTCTTCATCGACATCGAAGATTTCCAACTCAAAACCGAATGCCTCTTGATACGGCTTGAGCTGTTCACGCATTTTGTGACAGAGACTGCAATATTCTCGAAACATCAGGGTCAGCTTCATGGCGGATGCTTTGCGGTGTGGTAAACGAAAAACGGATTGTAAGATAAAGGCTGCCGTCAATGCAAAGGTCGTCTGAAACCCTGATTGCGGTTTCAGACGACCTTTGATAATGCTTTAGATAAGATTAGGATTGCACATTGATACCGGCGGTAACTGTCGTTTGTGCACTGTTGGCATTCAGGAAGGAAGCCGCCAGTTCGCCGCAGCAGCCGCAGCAAGTGGCAACGCCCAATTGAGCCTGCAAATCGCTCATGGTACTCGCGCCTGCAGCGATGGTTTCTTTGATGTCGTGGTCGGTAATGGCGTTGCAAATGCAAACAAACATGATGTGCTCCGTGTTTTCTTTCGCTCAGTATTGATAGTGTGTTTTATTCTTAAACGTAAATATAAATAAAAACAGTTTGCATTGCAAGACCGGTTCGAACGGTTTTATTTGGTAATTTTCTATTGATTTTCTTGTTTCGATTGATTCAATAGATTGGAACCATATTCTAAAAACAACCAAGTCGCGCACGTCATCGAGATTCACAGCAAATAAAAAAATACAGGCTGCGCAACGGCAAGCCTGTATTTTTTATCTTTTCATTTTGCAGTACCGCTATTTCCCCTTCACATCAATCACCCACACTTCCGACTGCGAACCCAAGCGCAGCGGAATCCCCCAGAAACCGTAGCCGGACGTGACAAAAAAATGTCTTCCGCCGATTTCCTCGTAGCCGTAGGCAAGGCGGTAGAGCGTGCGCACGATCAGGTTTGCCGGCGCGATTTGACCGTTGTGGACATGGCCGGAAACTTGAACGTCAATAGGCAGCTTGGCGTGCGCCTCGACTTCGGTCGGGCGGTGATCCATCAGCAAAACGGGCTGATCGGTATTGTGGTTTTCCAGCAACTGCGCGACAGACGGACGGTCGTGGTCCAAATCATCATTGCGGCCGACGAGCAGGAACGCATCGTGTTGCAACACTTGGTTGCCGAGCACGGTAATGCCTGCCGCTTCGAGGTCATGGCGGATGCGCGCGCTGTCGCCGAACATATCGTGGTTGCCCAAAGTCGCGTAAACGCCCAACGGCGCTTTCAGACGACCCAGATGCGGCTGCATATTCTCTTTGCGGTAGGCATCGACGTTGTCGTCCATCAAATCGCCCGGCAACAGGATTAAATCGACTTTTTCGCGGTTCATGATGTCCACCAGCTTATCCAGTTGCCGCGCGCCGAACAAAATCCCCAAGTGCAGGTCGCTTGCCATGCCGATACGCAGCGGTTTGTCCATTTTCTTATCAATCACGACGGTCTGATGACGGACAACGGGCGTATAGGCGTTGTACATCCCAAAGCCGACCAAACCGAACACAAACAGCGGCGCAAACAAGCGCAGGCTGCGCGACAGTGACCGGCTTGCCACAAATTTGCGCAGCAGCAGAAACAGGACAAACGTCGCCAGTGCCGCATACATCACAAACAGCAGCAACACCATCCAAAACGCCATGATGCGGAACATAAAATGTCCCAATTCCAACAAAAGCCCCGCCAGCAGGCCGTTGGTCACGAAATACGACACCCCCATCAGCCAACGCCTGCCCGCCTTGCCGACCACCGGCGCGAACAGCCATTGCAACGAACGCCCCAGTCCGAACGTGAAAAGCTGGAGCAATACAATCATAATCAAAAACATCGTACCGAACATAAAGCGAACCTGTTGAAAATCAAAAAACAAACGGCGGATTCTATCATATCCGCCCTTTCAGACGAGGTCGTCTGAAAACCTTAAGTGCTATAATACCGCCTGAAAAATCCAATAAACTGAAAAGGAAACACAATGCCCCGCCCGCAAACCGCCATCATCCCCGACCACGCCCAAGCCGGCATATTCATCGAAGCCGACATCCGCGACGGCCGCTACGACGACATCAAAACCGCCTGCCAAAGCTCGCTTGAAGCCTTGGAAAAACTCAAAACCCGCTTTCCCGAAGATATTTTAGGCATGACCATCGCCTTCGGCAGCGACGCATGGAAAGCGTTCGGACACGCAGAAGAAGGCAGCGAAATCAAGCCCTTCCCCGTCATGGGCAACGGTCTTGCCCCTGCGACCCAGCACGATATTTACATCCATATCCAAGCCTACCGCCAAAACGCCGCCTTCGCGCTCGCCCAATCCGTCCTGTCCGCGTTCGGCGACAGCATCAGCATCGCCACCGAAGAACATGGCCTGCGCCTTTATGAAGACCGCGGACTGGACGGCTTTGTCGATGGTACCGAAAACCCGCAAGGCGATGAAAACGTCCGCAATGTCGCCATTATTCCCGAAGGCCGACCCGATGCCGGCGGCAGCTACGTCCTGCTGCAAAAATACCTGCACGACCTGAAAAAATGGGATGCCGTCCCCGTTGCCGAACAAGAAGCCAGCGTCGGCCGCAGCAAAGAAACCAACGAAGAATTCAGCAAAGACGTTCGCCTGCCTGATTCGCATTTGGGCCGCGTCAACCTGAAAGAAAACGGCGTGGGTCTGAAAATCGTCCGCCGCAGCCTCCCCTTCGGCAAACTCAGCGGCGAACACGGCCTGATGTTCACCGCCTACTGCCACACCCTGCACAACATCGAAGTACAGCTTTTACATATGTTCGGCGATGCCGACGGCAAAACCGACCTGCTGCTCAAGTATCTTTCCACCGCCGTGTCCGGCGCATATTACTACGCCCCTTCGGTCGAGCGTTTGCAGGATTTGTAAAACCGCATTGCCGATGTGAAATATTGAAGCCCTAAGACGAAAGGTCGTCTGAAAACTTGAGATTCAGGTTTTCAGACGACCTTTTTCATGACGTTTGTAGGAAATTCAATTATTATCCTCATCTGATTTCAAAACTAATAATAAAAAGGGAAACAGTTTTGCTGAAATATTATGGATTGCCGTTTTGGGCAGTCGGCGTCATTGCCTCGTTCGCTTTGCCGTCCGTACCGCATTGGGGTGTGTGGCTGGCGGCGGCATTGGTTTTGCTGGCGGCTTCTCGGCGGTTTGCGGTGGCGGGAATGATGCTGTGCGTCCTGCTCGGCGCGGCTTACGGCGTGTTTCGGACGGAAGCGGCTTTGTCGGTGCAATGGCCACTGAACGGGGCTTCGGAGTCGGTGTTGACGGTTGAAGTCGCGGATATGCCGCGCGGTGACGGGCGGCGGGTGCAGTTTGCGGCGAAGGCGTGGACGGAGGATGGGCGGCAGTTTGATTTATTACTGTCGGATTATCAGAAACGCGATTGGGCGGTGGGCAGCCGCTGGAAGGTGTCGGCACGGCTCAAGCCGGTTATCGGCGAAGTGAACCTGCGCGGGTTGAACCGCGAGGCTTGGGCGTTGGCAAACGGTTTGGATGGCGCGGGTACGCTGGGCAAAGGCAGGAGCTTGGTTCGCGAGGGCGGCGGTGTCGGCTTGGCGGTGTGGCGCGATGCGGTCAGCCGCCGTTGGCAGGCTGTCGGGGCGGACAGTCCGGATTTTTCGGACGGTATCGGTCTGATGCGGGCTTTGAGCATAGGCGAACAATCGGCGTTGAGGCCCGAACTGTGGCAGGCATTCCGACCTTTGGGTTTGACGCACTTGGTCAGTATTTCGGGGCTGCACGTTACGATGGTGGCGGTGTTGGCGGGTTGGCTGGTCAAACTGATTTTCAGACGACTGCCTTGGATACCGGCAAAACCACGCGTGTGGATTTTGGCGGGCGGCGCGGCAGGGGCTTTGTTTTATGCGCTGCTGGCGGGGTTTTCCGTGCCGACGCAGCGCAGCGTTTTGATGTTGGCGGCGTTTGCCTGGGCTTGGTGGCGCGGCAGCCTGTCTTCGGGCTGGACGGCGTGGTGGCAGGCTTTGGCAGTGGTGTTGCTGCTCGATCCGCTGGCGGTTTTGGGTGTCGGCACTTGGCTGTCGTTCGGCTTGGTTGCCGCCTTGATTTGGGCTTCGGCAGGTCGTCTGAAAGAACGCGGCTGGCGTTTGGCTGTACGCGGACAATGGGCGGCGACGGTGTTGTCGGTGGTATTGTTGGGCTATATTTTTGCGTCGTTGCCCATCATCAGCCCTTTGGTCAATGCGGCGATGATTCCTTGGTTTTCTTGGGTATTGACGCCTTTGGCGCTGCTGGGTTCGGTGTTACCGTTCGCGCCTTTGCAATGGGCGGCGGCAGGTTTGGCGGAATACACTTTGCGCGGCTTGGTTTGGCTGGCGGAGGTGTCGCCTGAATTTGCCGTAGCCGCCGCGCCTGTGCCGCTGTTGGTTTTGGCTTTTACGGCGGCTTTGCTGTGGCTGTTGCCGCGCGGGCTGGGGTTGCGACCGTGGGCGTGTTTGGTGTTGGCTGGATTTGTGTTTTACCGCCCCGACCGTTTGGACGACGGGGTGGCGCGGATTACGGTGATGGATGCGGGACAGGGTTTGTCGGTGTTGGTACAGACGCGCGACCGCAACCTGCTGTTTGACACGGGTACGGCGCAGGCGGCGCAAACGGGTATCGTGCCAAGCCTGAACGCCATGGGTGTGCGCCGTTTGGAAAAACTGATTCTGTCGCATCACGACAGCGACCACGACGGCGGTTTGGATGCCGTTTCCGATATTGAAATCGGCGAAACGCTGGCGGGACAGCCTGAGTTTTATCCAAACGCAAAATTTTGCGCCCAAGCGCAATGGCAATGGGACGGCGTGGATTTCGAGTTATTGAGGTCGTCTGAAAACCCGGGCAGCGAAGACAATGACCGAAGCTGCGTCTTGCGCGTCGTTTCTGACGGACAGGCTTTGCTGGTTACGGGTGATTTGGGCGTGAAGGGCGAAGCAGAACTGGTAGAACGCTACGGCGGCTCGCTGTACAGCCAAGTTTTGATATTGGGACACCACGGCAGCAACACGGCTTCATCCGGCGGTTTCCTGAACACGGTCGCCCCCAAATACGCCGTCGCTTCCAGCGGCTACGCCAATGCTTACAAACATCCCACGCCCGCCGTCCAAACCCGCGTCCGCGCACACGGCGCGACTTTGTTGCGAACGGATTTGTCGGGTACATTAGTGTTTGAGTTGGGCAGTAATGAAATCTTTAAAGGTCGTCTGAAAAGGGATAAGTTTTATTGGCAGAAAAAGCCGTTTGAATAAATGCGTTTGCTGTATGGAAGAATTGGCTTTTCAGACGCCCCCAAAGTCTCTATGCAGCAAAAATATAGTTATCCTTGCTTTATGTGAATCCAGTTGTGGATATATCGGATTAACGTTTGATACTAAAAGAAAAAGTAAGGCTGCCCAAAAAACAGGCAGGGGCGAAATAGAGATTTCAGACGACCTTCATCACGCGTTTGTGCATTATCCGTCTTCATTTACCGTCGCCCAAATGGCGGCGGTAAAACCGGTCGATATCCGCTATCGCCTTTTCATCATTCGGCCTCAAATCGATTTTCAAATCGGCAAGCCGTATCAGCATCAGGTCTTCTTGTTCCGCCACTGCGCAGCTGACTTCCCCGCTGCTGCGCAGATGCGCGATGAGTTCGTCCAACTGCCGCAGGGCGTTTGCGTAGGCGGCGCTTTGTTTGTCTTCTGCCATATGGATTCCGTTACTCATAGACAATAAAAAATGGCGGGGAATCAATCCCGCCATTATTCTACGGCATAAGCCGCACGTTTAATTAAGCAGCCTGAATGTTAGCAGCTTGTTTGCCTTTAGGGCCGGTGGTTACGTCGAAAGACACGCGTTGGCCTTCTTTCAGGGTTTTGAAACCTTCCATGTTGATCGCTGAGAAGTGAGCGAACAGATCTTCGCCGCCTTCGTCAGGAGTGATGAAACCAAAACCTTTAGCGTCGTTAAACCATTTTACGATACCGGTTGCCATTAGAAACTTCCTATACTTAAAAATTAACAAAATCAGCAAAATAAGGCATACAGCAAACTTAAACGTTCAGCGTTTCTCCCTAGCTTTATATACTTGGTCGAGTGCCGGCTTCTGCTTAACCGTCTTTTTACATTTGTTAAGCCAAAACGTCAAGCCATACAAGGGAAAAAGTGCGAAAATGGCGGAAACCGACCAAAATACAACAGAAATCGAAATAAACCTTATAATCACTTTATTTATAGATTCATTTGATATCAAACCTTTCACAAGGTCGTCTGAAAACAAATCCTCTTCCACAAAGCCAAATATTTATGAACAACCCAAACACACATCACGAATCCGATACACTTTTAAGCGACCAAAAAACCGCCCCGCCGAAACGTTACGGCGTATTTTTGCTGAACGACGATTACACCACGATGGAATTTGTCGTCGAAATCCTGACCGAAATCTTCATGCTCGGACAGGAGCAGGCGGTGGCGGTGATGCTGTTGGTTCATCACGAAGGCAAAGGCTTGTGCGGCACTTACACACGGGACATCGCCCAAACCAAGCAGCAGCAGGTCATGCAGCGGGCAAAAGCCGAAGGGCATCCGCTGCAATGTATTGTCGAGGAGATTTAATATGCTTTCACCCGAATTGGAACAGATTTTGCAGCAGCTTTACCGCGAGGCGCGTAAGGCTCATTATGAATTTATCAGCCTCGAGCATCTGCTTTTGGTGTTAATCGAAGAAGACGCCTCCGTCCCCAACGTCCTCAAGCTCTGCGGCGCGGATTTGAAAGTGTTGTCCGAACAGCTGGCCGCCAGCGTTACCGAAAATACCCCGCAGATTCCCGACCATCTTTTAGACACGGTTGAAACCCAGCCCACGCTCGGCTTCCAGCGTGTCATCCAGCGGGCGATGGTGCATACCCAATCCGCAGGCAAAGGCTTGGTCGAGCCTTTGGACGTTTTGGTGGCGCTGATGAGCGAAACCGACAGCCACGCCGTCTATTTCCTCAAGCTGCAATCGGTTACGCGTTTTGAAGTTTTGCGCTGTATTGCCCACGGTGCAACCGAAGACGACGAACACAAAGGCTTTTCAGACGACCCCGACAATGATTCAGACGACCCTATCGAATCGAAAAGCGGCTCATTGTCAGACTACACCGTCAACCTCAACGCCGAAGTCAAAGCCGGCCGCATCGACCCCTTAATCGGCAGAAAACACGAAATGGAGCGGCTGGTGCAAATCCTGTGCCGCCGCCGCAAAAACAATCCGCTTTTGGTCGGTGAAGCAGGCGTGGGCAAAACCGCGCTGGCGGAAGGCTTGGCGCATCAAATCGTCAACGGCGACATTCCCGACGCGCTCAAAGATGCCGAAGTGTATGCGCTGGATATGGGTTCGCTTTTGGCGGGCACGAAATACCGCGGCGACTTTGAAGCGCGGGTCAAATCCGTCTTGAAACAGCTCGAAAAAATCCCGCACGCCATTTTGTTTATCGACGAAATCCACACCATCATCGGCGCGGGCAGCACCAGCGGCGGCACGATGGACGCGTCCAACCTGCTCAAACCCGCGCTGGCGAAAGGCTCGCTGCGCTGCATCGGCGCGACCACCTACGACGAATACCGCACCATTTTCGACAAAGACCACGCCTTAAGCCGCCGCTTCCAAAAAATCGACGTGGTCGAACCCACCGTCGCCGAAACCGTGCAAATCCTGCGCGGCTTGAAACCAATGTTCGAAGGCTTCCACCAAGTGCGCTACACGCAAGGCGCACTCGAAGCCGCCGCCGAACTCTCCGCCCGCTACATCAACGAGCGTTTCCTGCCCGACAAAGCCATCGACGTGATGGATGAAGCAGGCGCGGCGCAACGGATTTTGCCCAAATCCAAACAGAAAAAAGTCATCGGCAAAGCGCAAATCGAAACCGTCATCGCCAAAGTCGCACGGATTCCCGAAAAAACCGTGTCGCACGACGACAAACAAGTGCTGCAATTCCTCGGCCGCGATTTGAAAAACATGGTTTACGGTCAGGAAAACGCCATCGACGCGCTGGTTGCCGCCGTCAAAATGTCGCGCTCCGGCCTCGCCCTGCCCGACAAACCCATAGGCAGCTTCCTCTTCTCCGGCCCGACCGGCGTCGGCAAAACCGAAGTCGCCAAACAGCTTGCCTACTCGATGGGCGTACCGCTGCAACGCTTTGATATGTCCGAATACATGGAGCCCCACGCCGTATCGCGCCTCATCGGCGCGCCGCCGGGCTACGTCGGCTTCGACCAGGGCGGCCTTTTGACCGAAGCCGCCAACAAACACCCGCACTGCGTATTGCTCTTGGACGAAATCGAAAAAGCCCATCCCGACATTTTCAACGTCCTCCTGCAAGTTATGGATGCAGGCAAACTGACCGACAACAACGGCAAGAGCGCGGATTTCCGCAACGTCATCCTGATTATGACCACCAACGCAGGCGCGGAAAGCCTCAGCCGCCCCAGCCTCGGCTTTACCGCCAAGCGCGAACGCGGCGACGAAATGCAGGCGATCAACAAACTCTTCACGCCCGAGTTCCGCAACCGCTTGGACGCGATTATCCCGTTTGCGCCCCTGTCCGAACCCGTCATCGCCAAAGTCATGGACAAATTCCTGCTCCAGCTCGAACACCAGCTCCTCGACAAAAAAGTCGAAGCCGAATTCACGCCGGCATTGCGCAAATATCTGGCGGAAAAAGGTTTCGACCCGCAAATGGGCGCGCGCCCGATGCACCGCCTGATTCAGGAAAAAATCCGCAAACTGCTCGCCGACGAACTTCTGTTCGGCAAACTCGCCGACGGCGGTTTCGTGCGGATAGACTGGGATGCGGCGAAAGAAGAAGCCGTGTTGAAATTCAAGAAAAACAAAGCCAAACCTGAAGCAGCAGCGGTTTGACGGATAAAGGCAAAAGGTCGTCTAAAAACGAGATTTCTGTTTTCAGACGACCTTTTTCAATGGAATCGTTTAATTCCGCGAATGATGTTCGTCAACGATGTTTTTCAGGCGGATGTTGGCGACGTGGGTGTAGATTTGGGTGGTATTGATGTTGGCGTGTCCGAGCATGAGCTGTACGGCGCGCAAATCGACGCCATGGTTGACGAGATGGGTGGCGAAAGCGTGGCGCAGGCCGTGCGGACTGAGTGAGGTGATGCCGGCGGCGTCCGCATAATTTTTGACAATCATCCACGCGAGTTGGCGGGAGATGCCGCTGCGTTTTTGGCTGACGAAGACTTCGTCGCAGATTTTGTTTTTGAGCAGTAGCGGGCGCGATTCGGCGCAATAGCGTTCGACCCAGTAAACGGCTTCTTCGCCCATAGGCACGATGCGCAGTTTGTCGCCTTTGCCTATGGTGCGGATGCAGCCGCGGTTGAGGTCAAGGTCGCCCAGTTGGAGCTTGACGGCTTCGGTTACGCGCAGACCTGTGGCGTACATGACTTCAAGCAGGGCTTTGTCGCGCATGCCGTGCGGCGTGTCGGTATCGGGCGCGGCGAGCAGGTTTTCGATTTGCGCTTCGGTAATCAGTGTAGGCAGTTTTTGCGTCTGTTTCGGGGCTTTGAGGAAACGGGTCGGGTTGTCCGTCCGACGCTCGGTTTCTTCCAGCCAGGCGTATAGGCGTTTGCAGGCGGACAGGGCGCGCGCCTGCGAGCTGTGCTTTTCGTCCGCCGCATAGACGGCGTCCGCCAAATCAGCGGCTTCGGCATCCAGCCAAGTATGCCCGCCCGCTTCCAAACGCGCGGCGATTTTTTCCAAATCACGGCGGTAGCCTTGCAAGGTGTTATGGCTGAGACGGTCTTGCAGCCACAGGGATTCGAGCAGTTTGTCTATGAGTTCGTCGGTCATGGGGTTTTACAGGCGGTCCGAAGATGGGGTATCGTGGATCGAATATGAATCAGGACAAGCCAACCCTGCCCTGACTGACATCTATTATAAAAGGTCGTCTGAAAATGAAAACCTGCTTGGGCAGAGCCCGCTCTGTTCGTTTTCAGACGACCTTTTGCTGCATTACGGTTTATCGGGACAGCGTTTCCAACACTTCCTGCGCGTGTCCGGCAACTTTGACTTTGCGCCATTCGTGGATGATTTCGCCGTTTGCGTCCAATACGAATGTGCTGCGCTCAATGCCCAAAGACTCTTTGCCGTACAGTTTTTTCAGCTTGATCACGTCAAACATTTTACACACGGTTTCGTCTTTGTCGCTCAACAATTCAAAATTGAAACCTTGTTTGGCACAGAAATTCTGATGCGATTTCACACCGTCGCGCGAGATGCCGACGACGGTGTAGCCGAGTTCTTTAAATTGCGGCAAACGGGCGTTGAAATCCAAGCCTTCGGTAGTACAGCCGGGCGTGCTGTCTTTGGGGTAGAAATAAACAACCAGCGGCAGATGTTCGGCGGAATCGAAGTCGTTGCCGCTACTTGAGGGCAAAGTGAATCGGTATTGGGTCATGATGTCTCCTTTCAGACGACCTAAGACGGAAACGCAGAAGCTGGCAAGGAATTAAATGAATCCCCAACATAGCCGCTTCGGCGTTTCACCACAATCTTGCAAACTGCGTCAGCCTTCGCTCAAATTCAGATAATTGCGCGTTCCCTGCAAATCGTTGAGCGCATTGAGCAACAGTTGGAAATGTTCGTCATTGCCCTGCAAGTCCAACTCGTCGGCATTGACGGTCAGCAGCGGGGAATTTTGATAAAGGTGGAAAAACTGGCTGTACCCCTCGTGTATCCGCCCCAAATAGCCTTCGGGGAAAAGATTGATGATGCCGTCGCCGCGTTTTTGCAGGCGTTTGCGGTTGCCGTCCACGGCGGTTTGCAGGTAAATCACCAAATCGGGCGCGGGATACTGCGGCAGGATTTTTTGTTTCAAATCGGCGAAGAGCTGCTGCTCGTCTTCATTCAACACGACCGGCGTGAAAATCCGGTCCTTTTCCAACAGGAAATCGGCGACGATCATGCCGCCTTGTGCGTATTCGTTTTTGATGATGTCCACGCTTTCGGCGCGGCGCATCAGGAAAAAAAGTTCGGTCGCCAAGCCGTGATGGGAGGCGTTAGCGTAAAACTTCATGAGAAAGGGGTTGTGTTCGGGGTTTTCCGCCAGCGACATCGCGCTGAAATGTTCTGCAAGGCGGCGGCTCAAGGCGTTTTTCCCGCTGCCGATGGAGCCTTCGACGACAATATAACGGTAGTTCATGGTTTGATTAATGATATTGTTTTGATATTTTGGAAAGGGGCATTTTATCAGACCGACGGAATTTGCCCAAACCTGCCGCCGTCCTTCTTGAAAGGTCGTCTGAAAAAGGAAACTTCCAAGCCATTTCCCTTTTCAGACGACCTTTTGAACCGAGCTAGCTTCAAATAAAAACTTTGACACGCGATTAAAGCAAACTGGCGTTTTTATTTCACCGTCTTGCTTCAAACGGCTTCTTCCAACAGGCGTATCCCTTCCTCGCCCAAAGCAGCCGCCAAATCCGCCGCCCGTCCGTGTCCGCCCAAAACAAAATCGGGCAGGATTTCAGCCAGCGGCTTCATCACAAAGCTGCGTTCGTGCGCGCGCGGATGCGGCAGGGTCAGATGCGGGTCGCTGCTGGAAATGCCGTCAAAATCGATGATGTCCAGATCCAATGTGCGCGGGGCGTTTCGGAACGTGCGTTCCCGCCCGAAATCCGCCTCGATGCGGTTCAACACGGCAAGCAGCGAAACGCCGTCCAATGAAGTGCGGACGGAACAAACGGCATTGACGAAATCAGGCTGATCGTCGTAGCCGACCGGCGCGGTCACATACAGCGAGGAAGTTTTTTCGATTTGAATCTGCGGATGCGCCTCCAGCACGGACAAGGCGGCGCGGACTTGGCGGGCAGGTTCGGCAAGGTTGCTGCCCAAAGCGATGACGGCAAAATGGGTTTGCGGCATTTTCAGACGACCTCTTTAAAACGGCAGCGTTTTGGTTTTGGCAAGATAGACAATGCAGCCGACGCAGGCCATTGCCAAAACATAAACGGTATAAAACTTCGGCGAACGCGGACGGGCGCGCATCATGACCATGCCCAAGCCGATGTAAACCAGCAGCAGCAGGATTTTGCTGCCGAGCCAGGGCGCGTTGAAGGGCGAAAAGTGGGTAATCTTCATCAGCCACAAGCCGGTAAAGAGCAGCATGGTGTCGTTGAGATGGGGAAGGGCTTTCCAGATGCCCGCCAAAGGTTTGTCAGGATGCCGCCAAAGCAGGAAGAAGCGGATATTGAACACCAAAATGGTGATGGTGACGAAAATCTGATGGCTGTATTTTACAAACAGATATTGCATAGCGGTCGCACGTTATTGTTTTTGAAAGAAGCGCCTATTCTACCCCAAACATTCATTCTTGACGTAACTTTTCAAACGCCAACAAATACGGCGGGCGGTTGCGGCGGTTGATAAAACCATAACGCAAAACGGCGAATTCATCCTGCGGCAACCGCTGCGCCCAATCTTCGATTGCCTGCGCTTCATGCAGCCCCGCCTCATGCCCCGGATACAGGACGGCAACCGCCACCCCGCCCGTTTTCAGCAGCGATAAGGCGGATGCCAACGCGCGGATACTGGTTGCCGCTTCTGTCGTACAACTTTTATCGCCGCCGGGCAGCCAGCCGAAATTGAATACCGCCGCGTCCAGCGGTTCGCGGATATGGGCGGCAAGGTTTTCATGTCCGTCCAATATCAGCTCCGCCCTATCCGCCATACCCGCTTCTTCCAAGCGCATTCGGGTGTTTGCCAATGCCTGCTCTTGAACGTCAAACGCCCACACTTTCCCGCCGCTGCCGATCGAACGTGCCAGCATCAGCGTATCGTTGCCGTTTCCCGCCGTACCGTCCAAAGCGCGGGCATCGGGTTTTAAGGCTTGTTTGAGAAGCATGTGTGCAAAAGGGAGGATGTTTTCGAGCTGCATAAAATTAAAGGTCGTCTGAAAATAAAAATACCTTACCGGCCAAGCGGTAAGGTATCAGAATCGATTAATGCGTTACATACATTATTCGGCAGGTTGTTGCACGGTCTCAACTTGAACCGGGGCAGCCGCAGCGGCTTGGGGTTTGTTCTCGTGTTGCAGGCTCACGGCACGGGCAGGAACGATCGTTGAGATGGCGTGTTTATAAACCATTTGGGTAACGGAAGTATTACGCAGCAGAACAACGTATTGGTCAAACGACTCGACTTGGCCTTGCAGTTTGATACCGTTGACCAGATAAATCGAAACCGGAACGTGCTCTTTACGCAACGCATTCAAAAAAGGATCTTGTAACATTTGTCCTTTAGCTGTCATATTCATAAGCTCCATTATTATGATTTTGAAATCGTTTTGAAAACGAACATGAGTCGGATTGTAGACCCGAACGAGAAAAATTACCAACTATTTTTCCGTAAGAATATGCAAACCTCTATCAAACGACGGGCTTTCCAACGATTTTTTACCCGGATGTATTATACAAATCATTTCAATACGAACGATTTTTGCAATTAGGCATAAGTCGACAGATTTGTATTTTCAGACGACCTTATCATCAGATAAAACATTTTTATTACAATATCTTAGCTAAAATCTTTAAGAGGATTCACCTCCAACCGCCCTATTCGTCCCGACCGCAATCTATAGTGGATTAAATTTAAATCAGGACAAGGCGACGAAGCCGCAGACAGTACAGATAGTACGGCAAGGCGAGGCAACGCCGTCCTGGTTTAAATTTAATCCACTATAAAAGGGGCACACTCGCGGTGCCCCCCCCCTTGTTCCGTCAGATTTATTTGCTGTGCTGTTTTTTCACGCTGACTTTGGTTTTCTTTTTAAAACGGTTTTTCTCTTCCTTGCGGCCTTCACGTTTTTCGATGCGGTTGCTCAGGCTGACGCGGCGCAGCGGTTTTTTCTTCGGTTTGTCTTCCGCATTTTCATACGGGTTTTCCGAAACATTGTATTGAATCCGCAGCGGCGTACCTTGCAGGTTGAAGGCTTTACGGAAGGTCTGGGTCAGGTAGCGCGTATAGCTGTCGGAAATTGCGTGCAGCGAATTGCCGTGCACCACAATCACGGGCGGATTCATGCCGCCTTGGTGGGCATAACGCATTTTCGGGCGCACCAAACCTGCGCGCGGCGGCTGTTGGCGTTCGATGGCGCTTTGCAGGACGCGGGTGATTTTCGGCGTCGGCATCTTGATCATGGCGGCATTGTAGGCTGCCTGAATGCTGTCGAACAATCCGTCGATACCGCGTTCTTTCAATGCGGAAATGAAGTGGAACTTGGCAAAATCGAGGAAATACAGTTTGCGGGAAATGTCGCGTTTAATCTGCTCGCGCCGCTCTTCGCTGATGCCGTCCCATTTATTGACGGCAACCACCAGCGCACGCCCCGCTTCCAAGGCGAAACCGGCAATCGTGGCATCTTGGTCGGCGATGTCCTGCTGCGCGTCCAATACCAAAACAGCAACGTTTGCCGCCTCAACCGCCTGCATGGCTTTGATAACGGAGAACTTTTCCACCGCCTCATCGACTTTGCCGCGGCGGCGCACACCTGCGGTATCGATGATGGTAAACAGTTTGCCTTCGCGCTCGAAATCGATGTGGATACTGTCGCGCGTCGTGCCTGCCATATCGAAGGCAATCACACGCTCTTCGCCGAGAATGGCGTTAACCAGCGTGGATTTGCCGACATTCGGACGACCGATAACGGCAAAAACGGGATGTTTTACATCGGCTTCTTCGACTTCAGGCTCAGGGAAATTTTCTAAAATTTCTTCAATCAGGTAATACACACCGTCGCCGTGCGCACCGGAAATAACGTGCGGCTCGCCCAATGCCAACTCGTAAAACTCGGCGGCAAGCACGGCTCTGTTGCCGCCCTCGCCTTTGTTTACCGCCAGATAAACGGGGCGCGGACTTTGGCGCAGACGGTCGGCGATGATTTTGTCTTGCGGGGTCAGACCGGTGCGGCCGTCCACCAAGAACACGACGGCGTCGGCTTCATCGACAGCCTGCAAAGTCTGCTTCGCCATTTCGTGCAAAATGCCGCTGTCCACAACCGGCTCAAAACCGCCGGTATCGATGACGAGATAAGGTTTGCTGCCGATTTTGCCATGTCCGTAATGGCGGTCGCGGGTCAAGCCGGGCAGGTCGTGCACTAGCGCGTCTTTGGTGCGCGTCAGGCGGTTGAACAAGGTGGATTTGCCGACGTTCGGGCGGCCGACAAGGGCGATGGTGGGTTTCATGATGGAGTCTTTCTGTGTCAAGTGTCGGTTCGGAAGCGAACCTGCAACACGAGCAGGTGTTTTTCAAAACACGGTAGGTTAAAAAGGATAAGGGGTCGTCTGAAAATAGATTCAACAGAACAATGGCTTGAGCTGGAATTTCCGTCCCATACAGCCATCTTTGACTTGGGGAACTTGCCTGTATCCATCAACTTCAAATACGGTATGACAAGTTTCATCCGGTCATCATTAATGGATTTTACGCAATGAAAAAAATCATCTTAACATCACTATGCATTTTTCTCCCTGTGAATTTCGGGATTGGCTTATTGTTCGGCGTTTATCAAACAGACCGACTACTCAAAATCATAGTCTCATTAATTATCAGCACGATCTTTTATATCGTACCTATGTATATTCTACTCAAACGCAAAGCCAAATAATCTGCCTTTTCAGACAACCTGTTCGGCAAATCTTGTCCCTGCATGATACGTCTTCAAACAAAAGGTCATCTGAAAATATAGTGGATGGAAATTGCAATGATACGGCGTTGCCAACGCCCTTATGCACTACCCGTACACGGCGGGCGTTGCTGCCTTGTCTCATTTTTATTTTAATCCACTATATAAAGTGGAACACAATTAAAACAGACAAGGCTTGCCGGAAAGATTCCGACAAGCCGCATACGTCTTTCAATTTTTCAGACGACCTTATTTTTGCGAATCCAGCTTCATTTGCAGCAATTCGCGTTCGATGGCGTCTTTAGGCAGCTTTTCCAAAGCCTGCTGATAGCTTTGCGCGGCTTCTTTGGTTTTGTTTTGCGCGGCATAAACATCGCCTTTCGCTTCCAAAAGCAGCGGCTCAAAATCGGCTTCAACTTTCGTATTCAAGGCTGCAATCGCGGCATCGTATTTTTTCTGCTGCAACAGGACGATGCCCAAACGCTGCGCCGCCAATGCTTGAACCAGCGGGGCTTTTTGGTTTTTCAACACCCAGTTCAGATGACCTTCCGCCACGTCGTAACGGCGGGCATCATACTCGGTCGCAGCCGCCATCAGCGTCGCTTGCGCGGCGGCAATGGAGTCCGGATAATTTTGCTGGAGGTTGGTCAAATCGGCATTCACTTCGGCTTGCGAGGCTTTTGCCTGCATTTTATCGACGATTTTCGCCAACACTTCGGCAGCTTCCTGACTTTGCGAGGCTTTATGGCTCTTATACATGGTATAGCCCAAATAGCCCAACGCCGCCGCAATCAGCAGGGCAAACAGCCATCGGCCGGTACTTTTCCAAAAGTATTTAAAATTGTCTAATTCTTGTTGTTCTTCGAGATGGGCTGCCATTTATGCGTTCTTCCATTGTTGTAAAGTGTGGATTAAATCGTCGGCGGCGACGGTTTGCTGACCGTGTGCGCCGTTCATGTCTTTAAGCGTAACCGTACCGTTCGCCAATTCGTCTTGCGCGACAATCAGGGCAAAACGCGCGCCGCTGTTATCGGCTTTTTTCATTTGCGCTTTCAGGCTTTGATAGCCGGAATGTTGCATCACTTTGAAACGTTTTTTGCGTAAGGCTTGCGCGTATTTCATCACTTGCAAATCCGCGCCCTCGCCCTGATGCATGGCGTACACGTCAGGCGCGGCATTGACTTCCAGCGAACCGTATTCGCTAACCAGCAGCAGCAAACGCTCGATACCCATTGCAAAACCGATGGACGGCGCAGGCTTGCCGCCGAGTTCTTCAATCAAACCGTCGTAACGGCCGCCGCCGCACACCGTCGCCTGCGCGCCGAGTTTGTCGGTCGTCCATTCAAAAACGGTTTGGTTGTAATAATCCAAGCCGCGCACCAGTCGCGGATTTTCAACATATTGGATGCCCAAGCCTTCCAGCATGGCTTTGAAACGGCTGTAATGATTGCGCGATTCCTCGCCCAGATAATCGGTCAAATGCGGCGCGGCATTGCAGATTTCCTGCAAATCGGGATTTTTGGAATCCAAAACGCGCAACGGATTGGTTTTCAGACGACGTTTGCTGTCTTCGTCCAATTTGTCTTCATGACGGGTCAGATATTCGACCAAAGCCGCACGGTGCGCCGCACGTTCTTCGCGATTACCCAAACTGTTGATTTCCAAAGTCAGGTAATCGCGGATGCCCAGCTTATCCCACAAATCCGCCGACATCGCGATGATTTCCGCGTCGATGTCCGGACCTTCAAAACCCAACGCCTCGATACCAACTTGATGAAACTGGCGGTAACGTCCTTTTTGCGGACGCTCGCGGCGGAACATCGGACCCATGTACCACAGTTTTTGCGGGCTGTTGTACAACAGATTGTGTTCGACCACCGCACGCAGGCAGGATGCCGTACCTTCCGGCCGCAGGCTCAGACTCAAAGAATCGTTGGAATCGGAAAAAGTGTACATTTCCTTACCGACCACATCGGTTTCTTCGCCGATGGAGCGGACAAACAAACCCGTCTGCTCGACAATCGGCGTACGGATTTGCTGATAACCATAAGCACGCGTCCAGCGGCCGACCACATCTTCAAATGCCTGCCAAAACGCAGCGGTCAACTTGAAATCTTTTTGTTCGACGGGCAAAAGGTCGTTCATGCCTTTGACGGATTGGATTTTTTGTGCCATTTCAAATAGGGATACCGTAATCAAAATAGTCGGCAATTATAGCTGATTTTTAAGGAGTTGTGAGGTTTTGGCAATGAAGGGGTTGGGCAAAAAGGTCGTCTGAAAACCAGTGCGGCGATTTTTCAGACGACCCCATATATTCCAAGCAGCCGAAATACGGCGAGGATGGCATTGTAGCCTTTTTATTTTGTTTTATAGTGGATTCACTTTAAAGCAGTACGACGTTGCCTCGCCTTAGCTCAAAGAGAACGATTCTCTAAGGTGCTGAAGCACCAAGTGAATCGGTTCCGTACTATCTGTACTGTCTGCGGCTTCGTCGCCTTGTCCTGATTTAAATTTAATCCACTATACTATACAATCCCATCATCCTTACCCAACCACCCGCCCAAACCGTGAAAATCCTCATCCTCGGCAGCGGACAGGTCGGCTCGACCGTCGCGCAAAACCTCGCCTCCGTTTCCAGCAACGACGTTACCGTTATCGACATCGACGAAAAAGCCCTGCAACACATCGGCAGCCGCCTCGACGTCCAAACCATACTCGGCAACGGCGCATCCCCGTTCATCCTCGAACAGGCGGGCGCGGCAGATTCCGACCTCCTGCTCGCCCTGACCCGCAGCGACGAAACCAACATCGTCGCCTGCAAAATCGCCGCCGACCTCTTTAATATCCCCAGCCGCATCGCCCGCGTCCGTTCCAGCGAATATCTGGAATACCCCTACCCCGAAAACGACGATACGGAAAACGGCAGCCTTACCGTCTTCGACATCACCGAAACCATCAGTCCCGAACAGCTCGTTACCGAACAGCTCGTCGGGCTGCTCAGCTACACCAGCGCATTGCAGGTATTAAGATTTGCCGGCGACAAAGTCCGCATGGTCATCGTACAGGCGCGTAAAGGCGGGCTGCTCGTCAACCGCGAAATCGCCGACATCAACCAACACCTCCCCGAAGGCGCGGACTGCCAAATCTGCGCCATATACCGCAACAACCGCCTCATCGTCCCCACGCCGCAAACCGTCATCATCGAAGGCGACGAGGTACTTTTTGCCGCCGACATCAGCAGCGTCAACATCATCATGCGCGAACTGCGCCCCAAAGAAGCGCGCACCCGCCGCATCATGATTGCCGGCGGCGGCAACATCGGCTACCGCCTTGCCAAGCAGCTCGAATCCAAATACGACATCAAAATCGTCGAACACAACCCCCGCCGCGCCGAGTGGCTCGCCGAAAACCTCGACAACACCCTCGTCCTGCAAGGCAGCGCCACCGACGAAACGCTGCTGGACGAAGAATACATCGACGAAATCGACGTATTCTGCGCCCTGACCAACGACGACGAAAACAACATCATGTCCAGCCTGTTGGCGAAAAACCTCGGCGCAAAACGCGTCGTCACCATTGTCAACCGCTCCAGCTACGTCGATTTGCTCGAAGGCAACAAAATCGACATCGTCGTGTCGCCGCACCTCATCACCATCGGCTCCATCCTCGCCCATATCCGCCGAGGCGACATCGTTGCCGTCCACCCCCTCAGACGCGGCACCGCCGAAGCCATCGAAGTTGTCGTCCACGGCGACAAAAACACCTCCGCCATCGTCGGCAGGCGCATCAGCGGCATCAAATGGCCGGGCGACTGCTACATCGCCGCCATCGTCCGTGCCGAAACGGGCGAAGTCATCATGGGGCACCACACCGACACCATTGTCCAAGACGGCGACCACATCATCTTCTTCGTCTCCCGCCGCCGCGTCCTGCCCGAACTTGAAAAACTCATCCAAGTCAAAATGGGCTTTTTCGGCTGACACCGTCAAAGGTCGTCTGGAACCTGTTGCAGCAAAGTCAGAACCTTTTTCAACTTCATTGAAGCCGTGCTTTCAGACGACCCGACACAAATTACCCAACATCATCCGTTTCCACATCCGATACCAAAAGGAAAATCCATGTTACGCCCCATCCTTGCCGCCCTCGTGCTCGCAACCGCCCTGCCCGCCGCAGCCGAAACCGACACCCTTCATTACAACATGATCGAATTTGCCGAGTCAGCCAATCTCGAAATAACCCGCGACACCATGACCGCCTACTTCAGCATTGCTTCCGAAGGCAAAGACCGCGCTACGGTAAACAAAGCGTTTCAGAAAAAATTCAACGACTTCAACAAAGCCGTACAAAACAACAAACTCCAAACCGAAATCCTCAACCGCAGCGCCAGCCCGCGCTATGAATACAACAACAACGGCAAACGCATCCAAACAGGTTGGGAAGAAGAAGCCGTGTTCAAAGTCGAAAGCAAAGACTTTGACGCCATCAACCGCCTGATTGACGAAACGCTGCAAACTGCCACGCTCAACCGCATCGGCTTCAGCATATCCAAAGAAAAACGCGAAGCCGCCGTCGATCAAGTCAGCAAAGCCGCCATCCTGCGCTTCAAAGACCGCGCGCAAGACTTGGCGAAAACGCTCGGCTTCTCCAACTACAAAATCGTCAAACTCAATTTAGGCCACATCGGCAACCGTTCCATAGACAACGGTTTCGCCCGTGCCAAAATGATGAATGCCGAAGCTGCCATGTTCAAGCGTTCGGCAAGCGACGAAAACAACGCTATCCAAGCCCCTTCTCCCGGCTCAGAAGAAATCAGCATTACAGTCAACGGCTTGGTGCAGATGTAAAACGCTCTTCCAACAAAAAGGTCGTCTGAAAACACATTTGGTTTTCAGACGACCTTTTTTCCATTCCAACAATCAAGCCAAGCTGACTTCCAAGTTGTCAATCAGACGCGTCGTTCCCAAGCGGGCGGCAGCGAGGACGACAAGGGCTTTGTCGCCGGTGCGTGCGACGGCGAGGCTTTCGGCATGGCGGATTTCGACGTAATCGACCACCCAGCCCGCTTCGGTCAGGCGGCGGACGGTTTCTGTTTCCAGACCGACGTAATCGAGATTGCCGTTTTTGAGTTCGGCGGCGACGCGCTGCAATTCGCGGTACAGACGCGGGGCTTCGGCGCGTTCGGCTTCACTGAGGTATTGGTTGCGGCTGGAAAGCGCGAGCCCGTCAGGAGCGCGGCCGGTATCGACGGGAACGATGTCGATATTGAAATTCAGGTCTTCGACAAAGCCTTTGATAATTGCCAACTGCTGATAGTCTTTTTTGCCGAAACAGGCGGTATCGGGTTGGACGATGTTGAACAGTTTGCTGACGACAGTAGCGACACCGCGGAAATGACCGGGGCGGAATTTGCCGCACAATTCGTTTTGGAGGTTGGGCGGTTCGACGTTGAAACGTTGCTCGACATTGGGATACAGCTCTTTTTCGTCGGGCGCGAACACGACGGCTACTCCTTCGTTGGCGAGTTTGTCGGCGTCTTGCTGCAAGGTGCGCGGGTATTTGTCGAAATCCTCGCCCTGTCCGAATTGCAGGCGGTTGACGAATATGCTGACCACGACGTTGTCGGCGCGTTTTTTGGCTTCGCGAACGAGGGCGAGATGGCCTTCGTGCAGATTGCCCATAGTCGGCACAAAGGCAACACTGCCTGCGTTTTTGCGCCATTCGCGTAATTCTTTAATGGTATGAATGATTTGCATGGTGGAAAATGTCCTTTATCTTTTTCGGGATTGCGGCGCGCAGCCGCCATATTTTGTCAGCCCGAAAATCACGCGCCGATTATACGCTGGGAACACGGACAAACAAAGGTCGTCTGAAATTCGGTTTTCACGATGAAAACCTTTTCAGACGACCTTTTTCAGTTGAGGGTATCAAGCAAACGAATGTTCCGCAGCGGGAAAGGTTTTGGCTTTGACTTCATGGACATAAGCTTCAACGGCGGCCTGAATGCTGTCTTTACCCTGCATGAAGTTTTTGACGAATTTGGCGGTTTTACCCGGAAAAATGCCGAGCATATCGTGCATGACCAAAACTTGTCCGTCGCAATCCACACCCGCGCCGATGCCGATGGTCGGGCAAGAGACGGTTTCGGTTACTTTTTTCGCCAATTCCGCCGGTACGCATTCCATCAATACGATGGCAGCACCCGCTTGGTCGTGTGCTTTCGCATCTGCCAACAAGGCTTCCGCCTTATCGCCCCGCCCCTGCACTTTATATCCGCCAAACGCAAACACGGACTGCGGGGTCAAGCCGATATGGGCGCAGACGGGAATGCCGCGCATTTGCAGGAATTCGGTGGTTTCCGCCATCCAAACGCCGCCTTCGAGTTTGACCATATGCGCGCCTGCCGCCATCAGTTCGGCAGCGGCGGCAAACGCCTGTTTTTTACTCTGCTGATACGCACCAAAAGGCAAGTCGCTGACAATCATCGCGTTTTCCGTACCGCGCGCGACGTTTTCGGTGTGGTAACACATATCGCGCAGGCTGACAGGCAGCGTGGACTTGCGCCCCTGCACGGTCATGCCCAAGGAATCGCCCACCAGCAAAACATCGACGCCGGCGTTATCCATCAACGCGGCAAAGCTGGATTCATAGGCGGTCAGCATGGCGATTTTTTCGCCTTCTGCCTTCATCTTTTGCAGTGTGTTCACAGTAATCATTAGAATGTATTCCGCCTTTTTCAGACGACCTTTTAGATTAAAACGGGCTATTATAGTGAAATGCCCGCCGCCCTGCCACCCGAACGGCAAACGCAAAACAGCCCGACTGCTTTCACAATCGGGCTGTTTAATTGGTGCCGGCACCAAGAGTCGAACTCGGGACCCCCTGATTACAAGTCAGGTGCTCTACCAACTGAGCTATACCGGCTTACTGAAATACCTTGCGGCACCTTCAGCGATAAACTGGTGCCGGCACCAAGAGTCGAACTCGGGACCCCCTGATTACAAGTCAGGTGCTCTACCAACTGAGCTATACCGGCAAAGAAGCCGAATTATGCCGTTAACTGCCCCGCTTGGCAAGAGCCTGTCGCCCACAAAGTAAATTTTTATAAAAAATATCTGATTTAAAAAGAAATTTATTTCAAGCGTAATGATTACCCCATATATGAACCAAACCGCTCAGGCATATAACCGAAAGGTCGTCTGAAAAACACCCGCACAAAAAGCATTTCAGACGACACTCTGATAAAATACCCCCCTTTCCCCTCCATCCGTCCACATCATGCCACGACACCCCTACCGCCGCCTGCGCCCCGCCAAGTCCGACCTGCCCGAAGTCGGCATTTCAGAAGAAGGCAACATCCGCTCGCTGCATCTGGGCAGCGACACCATCCAAAGCTCGATGAACCTCGACCATCCCGCCGAACTGGTTTTGTCGTACAGCCGCGCGATGATGGGCTGGCTTCTGTTTGCGGAAGAAACGCCGAAACACATCACCCAAATCGGCTTGGGCGGCGGCTCGTTCGCACGCTGGATAGACAGCTACCTGCCCGACACCAAACAAACCGCCGTGGACATCAACCCTCAGGTCATCGCCGTCGCCCGCAGCCTGTTCGAGCTGCCGTTTGAAGGGGAAAACTTCGAAATCGTCGAAGCGGACGGTGCGGAATACATCAAAGTGTTCCGCCACAATACCGACGTGATTTTGGTGGACGGTTTCGACGGCGAACAAATCATCGACGCGCTGGTGGAAGAACCTTTCTTCCAAGACTGCCGCCACGCCCTCTCGCCCGACGGCGTGTTCGTGACCAACTGGTGGAGCGGCGACAAACGCTACCAACGTTTCATCGAACGCCTGCTCAACGTCTTCGAAGGCCGCGTGCTGGAACTGCCCGCCGAAAGCCACGGCAATATGGCGGTGATGGCGTTCCAAAGCAGCCCGAAAGAGCAAAACCTCGACAAGCTGAAAAAACGCGCGGAAAAGTTAAGCGGACAATACGGCTTGGATTTCAAGCGGATGTTGAACGATTTGAAAGCAAGCAACCCGAACAACGGCAAACATTTTTATCTGTGAGATGAACAGGTCGTCTGAAAACCCAAATACAGATTGGACGACGGCAACATCCGATAAAGCAATAACCCCTCCCTCACAGCACACACAAAATAAAGGAAAACCCATGTTGAAACCTGACATCATCCAAATATCCGGCCCTGTCGGCCTGCTCGAAACCATCTTCCTGTCCGCCGCGCAAACACCTGCACGCGGTGTGGCAGTCATCAACCATCCCAACCCGCTGCAAGGCGGCACGAACACCAACAAAGTCATCCAAACCGCCGCCAAAGCCTTATCGCAACTCGATTTCCACTGCTACCTGCCAAACCTGCGCGGCGTAGGCAACAGTGAAGGCACACACGATTACGGACGCGGCGAAACGCAAGACTGCATCGCCGTCATCGACTATGCCCGCGCGCAACACCCCGAAGCCGAACTGTTCGCATTGGCAGGTTTCTCCTTCGGCGGCTATGTCGCCACCTTCGCCGCCCAAGAGCGCGAACCGGATTTGCTGCTGCTCATCGGCGCGGCAGTACACCACTACACCGACCGCCCCGAGCCTTCAGCCGTCCCTGACATTACCAAAACCCTGATGATTCATGGCGCAGAAGACGAAGTCGTTGAAATCAGCAAGGCTTGGACATGGGCGGAACCGCAAGGTTTGCCGGTTATCACCATCGCCGGCTCATCTCATTTCTTCCACGGCAAACTCATCGTCCTGCGCGATACCATCGCCCGATTCGTGCCGTCTGTTTTACAACAAAAATAAACGGAGCATCATATTAAATAATATGATGCCAAACCTTGCCGTGCAGCTTGTCCATACTGAATCCGATATGACAAACAACACAGCATGACCGCCGTTTTAATTGCCTAAACAATATTTTCAGACGACCCCGCTGACTATATAATTCCGCCTATTGCCTTTACTTTAACGATCCAGAACCCAATCATGCGTTACAAACCTCTTTTACTCGCCCTGCTCATCGGTTTTGCTTCGCCTTCTTTCGCCGCCAAAGACGCGCCCAAAGAGAAGGCTGCGCCTGTCAAAAAAAGCGTCAAAGACAAAAAAGACGCCGAACCTGCTAAAAAAGAAGCTGCCAAAGACAAAGCGAAACCTGCCGCCAAAAACGCTAAGGACAAGGCAGATGACAAGCCCGTAGCCAAAAGCAAAAAGGAAGCTGCCGAAGCGGCGAAAAACGAGCGCGCCAAAGAACGCAGAAACGACAAAGAAACCAAAAAACAAGATAAAGCCGACAAAAACAAAAAAGGTGAAGCCAAAGCGGAAGAGAAGGCAGGCAAAGCCGTTCCCGCAAAAACCGAGCCTGTAAAAGGCAAAGACAAAGCGGCAGACAAACCCGCAGCCAAAAACAATGTAAAGGCAAAAAAAGAAGCCGCCGAGCTGCCTAAAAAAGACGAAGCAGCGGCAAAACAGGACAGAAAAACCGTCGAGAAAAAAACGGACAAAGCCGATAAGAAAACCGCTGCCGCCGATTCAGACGACTTCAAAGCCGCAGTGACCGCCGCCGCCAATGATTTGGAAAGCAAAAAATCGCTGCGCAGCCGCAACGAAGGTTTCATCATCCATGTCAACACCACGTTGAAACAGTTGCAGCAAAGCCGTATCAACTTATCCGCCATCAACCGCCAACAGCGCGACGCATGGGACAAGTTTCAAAAGCTCAATGCTGATTTGAACTACCTGAAAACTCAGGTTTCCAATACGCGCGCGCAAATTTCCCGTTTTGTTTCAGGCAACTATAAAAACAGCCAACCCAACGCCGTTGCCCTGTTCCTGAAAAATGCCGAGCCGGGTCAGAAAACCCGCTTCCTGCGTTACACCCGCTATATCAACACCGCCAACGATCAAGTCATCAAAGACCTTGAGAAGCAGCAAAAAGAGCTGGCAGCGCAAGAGCAGAAAATCAACAACGAGCTGGCATACCTGAAAAAACTTCAGGTCAACATCCAATCCTCGCTGCGCCGCCAAGGTGTAACCAATACTGCCGAACAGGCGGAAAGCCGCCGCCAAAACGCGCAGATGGCAAAAGAGGCGCAGAAAAAAATCAACCACAAAGAAAACGAACAACGCCTGAACAACTTGCTGAAAGACTTGGAAAAGCGTAAAGCCGAGCAACGCCGCCAGGAAGCCGAAGCGCGTAAAAAAGCCGCCGAAGCCCGTCTTGCCGCCGCTGAAAAAGCGCGCAAAGACCGCGCCGCCGCGCAAAAAGCCGCCGACGAACGCGCCGCCATGTCCAACCTGACCGCAGAAGACATGAACATCCGCGCGCCTTCCTACGTCAGAATCAGCAATGCCAACAGCTTCAGCCGTATGCAGGGTCGTCTGAAAAAACCGGTCAGCGGCACGCTTGCCGGACTCTTCGGACAAGACCGCGGCGACGGTGAAGTTTGGAAAGGCGTGTTCTACCAAACGACTCCGGCAATCGTCAGCAGCATCGCCGGCGGTACGGTTACCTACGCCGATGAATTGGAAGGTTTCGGCAAAGTCATCGTCATCGATCACGGCGACGGCTATATCAGCATTTATTCAGGCTTGAGCGAAATCGAAGTCGCCAAAGGCTACGCCGTAGCCGCAGGCAACCGCCTGGGCATCAGCGGAACCCTGCCTTCAGGCATGGAAGGCCTGTATTTGGAAGTCCGCTACAACGGGCAGGCAATGAACCCGCTCTCCTGGATAAGCTGACCTGCAAACCGGTTTGACATTTTCAGACGACCTTTTGCCGTATCACGGGGTCGTCTGAAATTTAACAACCCGACCCGACGGCCCTATATTCAAAAGCTTTTACACCCGCGTAGATATTTTTTACGCTAACCCTGTTGTTTAACAAGCGTAAATCGCATACAGTCTTGCGAATGTATATTCAGGTCGTCTGAAGCAATATTTCCCACCCCGTTTCACAGTCATTACGGTCTGAAATGAAATAAGACAAAAAGAAAGCCATTCATAATGTCAACATCCACTTTGAAAAAAGTCGCACTCTACACACTCGGCGCATTCAGCGGTGTCGCCCTCAGCTTGAGCGTTCAAAGCTTTGCCGCCGAAAAAGACAAAAAAGACAACGAAACCCTGCCCGTACAATCCATCCGCAACATGGCGGAAGTCTACGGGCAAATCAAAGCCAATTATTACCAAGACAAATCCGACTCCGACCTCTTTGAAGGCGCGATGAAAGGCATGGTATCCGACCTCGACCCGCATTCCGAGTATATGGATAAAAAAGGCTATGCCGACATGAAGGAATCCACCAGCGGCGAATTCGGCGGCTTGGGTATGGAAATCGGGCAGGAAGACGGCTTTATCAAAGTCATCGCCCCGATTGAAGATACGCCCGCCGAGCGTGCAGGCGTGAAAAGCGGCGACTTCATCGCCAAAATCGACAACGTTTCCACACGCGGCCTGACCACCAGCGAAGCCGTGAAAAAAATGCGCGGCAAACCGGGCACCAAAATCACCCTGACCCTTTCGCGCAAAAACGTGGACAAACCCATCGTCGTCAACCTGACCCGCGCCATCATCAAAGTCAAAAGCGTCCGCCACCACCTGCTCGAGCCGAACTACGGCTACATCCGCGTGTCCCAATTCCAAGAGCGCACCGTAGCGGGCATCAACGAAGCCGCCAAAGCCCTGATTAAGGCAAACAAAGGCGCGCCGCTCAAAGGTATCATCCTTGACCTGCGCGACGACCCGGGCGGTCTGCTTGACGGTGCGGTCGGTGTCTCTGCCGCCTTCCTGCCCGCAGACGCAAAAGTCGTCAGCACCAAAGGACGCGACGGCAAAGAGGGCATGGTATTGAAAGCCCGTCCCGAAGACTACATCCGCACGAGCGGCAGAGACCCGCTGGCAGATCTGCCCGCCGAGTTGAAAACCATCCCGATGACTGTGTTGATTAACTCAGGCTCCGCTTCCGCTTCCGAAATCGTTGCCGGCGCGCTGCAAGACCACAAACGCGCCGTCGTCGTCGGTACGCAAAGTTTCGGTAAAGGCTCGGTTCAAACCCTGATTCCGCTGTCCAACGGCAGCGCAGTCAAACTGACCACCGCACTGTACTACACGCCGAACGACCGCTCGATTCAAGCGCAAGGCATCGTTCCCGACGTCGAAGTCAAAGACAAAGACCGTGCCTTTGAAAGCCGCGAAGCCGACCTCGCCGGACACATCGGCAACCCGCTCGGCGGCGAAGACGTCAACAGCAGCAACGAAATCAGCACGCCTGATTCAAACGAAGCTGCCAAAGCCGACGAAAACGCCAAGTCCAAAAAAGGCAAGGACAAAGATAAAGACGAAGACCTCTCCAGCCGTCGTATTCCTAATCCTGCCAAAGACGACCAGCTCCGCAAAGCCTTGGATTTAGTCAAAAATCCAGCCGAATGGCAGAAGTCTTTAGGTTTGGCGGCGAAAAAACCGGCTCCGAAAAAAGACAAGAAAGACGGTAAAGACGAAAGCAAATAAGCTCAGTCCGAATCCTTGAAAAAAGGTCGTCTGAAAACGATATCAGTTTTCAGACGACCTTTTCACACTTCAAAAATCCCATAGGGAAAACATCATGGCAAAAGCCCCCAAAACCATCTACCAATGTACCGAATGCGGCGGCACTTCCCCGAAATGGCAGGGCAAATGCCCGCATTGCGGCGAGTGGAACACGCTTCAGGAAAGCCTTGCCGCACCCGAGCCGAAAAACGCCCGCTTCCAATCTTGGGCGGCGGATACCTCAACCGTCCAATCCCTCTCCGCCGTGACCGCTACCGAAGTGCCGCGCAATCCGACGGGCATGGGCGAACTCGACCGCGTATTGGGCGGTGGCCTGGTTGACGGCGCGGTCATCCTGCTCGGTGGCGACCCAGGCATCGGCAAATCCACGCTGCTGTTGCAAACCATCGCCAAAATGGCGCAAAGCCGAAAAGTGCTGTACGTTTCCGGCGAAGAATCCGCCCAACAGGTCGCCCTGCGCGCGCAGCGTTTGGAACTGCCCACCGAAGGCGTGAACCTGCTTGCCGAAATCCGCATGGAAGCGATTCAGACGGCCTTGAAACAGCATCAGCCCGAAGTCGTCGTCATCGACTCCATTCAAACCATGTATTCCGACCAAATCACCTCCGCCCCCGGCTCCGTATCGCAGGTGCGCGAATGTGCCGCCCAACTGACGCGTATGGCGAAACAGATGGGCATCGCCATGATACTGGTCGGACACGTGACCAAAGACGGTGCGATCGCCGGCCCGCGCGTGCTGGAACACATGGTCGATACCGTGCTGTATTTCGAGGGCGACCAACATTCCAACTACCGCATGATACGCGCCATCAAAAACCGCTTCGGCGCGGCAAACGAACTGGGCGTATTCGCCATGACCGAAAACGGTTTAAAAGGCGTATCCAACCCGTCCGCCATTTTCCTCGCCAGCTACCGCGACGATACGCCAGGTTCGTGCGTTTTGGTCACGCAGGAAGGCAGCCGCCCGCTTTTGGTCGAAATTCAGGCATTGGTCGATGACGCACACGGCTTCACCCCCAAACGCCTCACCGTCGGCCTCGAACAAAACCGCCTCGCCATGCTGCTCGCCGTCCTCAACCGCCACGGCGGCATCGCCTGTTTCGACCAAGACGTGTTCCTTAACGCCGTCGGCGGCGTCAAAATCGGCGAACCCGCCGCCGACCTCGCCGTCATCCTCGCCATGCTCTCCAGCTTCCGCAACCGCCCGCTGCCCGAAAAAATGGTCGCCTTCGGCGAAATCGGACTAAGCGGCGAAGTCCGCCCCGTCGCACGCGGACAGGAACGGCTCAAAGAAGCGGAAAAACTCGGTTTCAAACGCGCCATCGTCCCCAAAGCCAATATGCCGCGCAACGAAAAAGAGTTCCCAAATCTAAAAATCTTCGGCGTTTCCAGCCTGCAGGAAGCCATCGAAATCTGCCGCAATGCGGAAAATTGACAGACAGCAACATGAAAGGTCGTCTGAAAAACTATTCCCAGTTTCAGACGACCTTTTCATTCTCTAATACTCAATGCTGTTATAATCCGCAAACCAAGTAAAACAACGACTTCAAAAGGAAAAACATGACACTCAAGCCTCCCGTCCGCATCGCCGTTACCGGCGCCGCAGGGCAAATTGCCTATGCGACCCTGTTCCGTATCGCCGGCGGCATTATGCTCGGACGCGACCAACCCGTTATCCTGCAACTGCTCGATCTGCCACAGGCGCAACAGGCATTGCGCGGCGTAATCATGGAAATGCAGGATTGCGCTTTCCCGCTTCTTGCCGACATCTTCGCCACAGACGACCCCGAAGTCGCCTTCAAAGATGCCGACATCGCCCTCTTGATCGGTGCGCGCCCGCGTACGCAAGGCATGGAACGCGCCGACCTGCTGCACGCCAACGCCGAAATTTTCAAAGTACAAGGCGCGGCATTGAACAAAGTTGCCCATCGCGACGTCAAAGTCCTCGTCGTCGGCAACCCTGCCAACACCAACGCCTACATCGCCATGAAGTCCGCGCCCGACATCCCGCCGGAAAACTTCACCGCCCTGATGCGTCTCGACCACCACCGCGCCGTCAGCCAAGTCGCCGAGAAAATCAACCGCCCGATTCCTTCCATCGAGCAAATGTGCGTCTGGGGCAACCACAGCCCGACCATGTACGCCGACTACCGCTACGCCACCAGCAACGGCGAGTCCGTCAAAGACATGATTACCGAACCCGATTGGAACACCGAAGTCTTCATGCCGAAAATCGCCGGACGCGGTGCCGCCATCATCGCCGCGCGCGGTTCGTCGTCCGCCGCCTCCGCCGCGAATGCCGCCATCTACCACCTGCGCGACTGGCTGCTCGGCAGCAGCGGCAAATGGATAACGATGGGCGTTCCTTCCGACGGCTCTTACGGCATCCCCGAAGGTTTGATTTTCGGTTTCCCCGTCATTTGCGACGCAGGCAGCTACCGCATCGTCCAAGGCTTGGACTTGTCGGATGAGTTCAGCCGCCAACGCATCGCCGCAACACTGGCGGAGCTGGAAGAAGAACGCGCCGCCATACAAGATATGCTTTAAAAGATCGAGGTCGTCTGAAAACCGGTTTTCAGACGACCTCGACTGACATGAATACCACGGAGTCCCCATGACCACATTGGCCAACAAAAAACTCGCCGTCCTCATCGACGCCGACAACGCCCCCGCCGACATCATCGACCGCCTGCTCGAAGAAGTTGCCAAATACGGCATCGCCAGCGTCAAGCGCATCTACGGCGACTGGAGCCACGGCCTTTCCAAATGGAAAGCCGCCCTCCTGCCCCACGCCATCATCCCCGTCCAACAATTCGCCTACACCAAAGGCAAAAACGCCACCGACATGGCGCTCGTCATCGATGCGATGGATTTACTGTACAGCGGCAACTTCGACGGCTTCTGCATCGTATCCAGCGATTCCGACTTCACCCGCCTGGCAAGCCGCCTGCGCGAAAGCGGGCTGACCGTGTACGGTTTCGGCGAAAAGAAAACGCCCGAAGCCTTCCGCAAAGCCTGCGACAAATTCATCTACACCGAAATCTTCCGTCCCGAAAAACAACGCCAAGAAAAAGAGAAGAACAGCGGCAAAAACACCCCAGCCGCCGCCCCTGACGCGCTGTCCCTGCTCAAACGCGCCGTGCGCGAAAACGCCGACGACCTCGGCTGGGCAAACCTCGGCCCCATCGGCAGCTACATCAGCAAAATCAATCCCGATTTCGACTCAAGGCTTTACGGCTACGGCAAACTCTCCGACCTCATCAAATCCTTCGACATCTTCGAACACCGCACCGACAACAACCAACTCCAAGTCCGCCGCCGCAAATCCGCCGACAAGCCGGCAGAGAGGTCGTCTGAAAACCCAGTGGCAACCCATCATGCAGAAGAAACCGTTTCAGACGACCCCAACGCCGCTCAAAAACGCAAAACGCGCGGCAAAAAAACCAACCCAGCCAAGAACGAAAACACCGCGCCAAGCCCAACGGCAGACACCGCGCAACCGACACCCGTCAAATCCGAACCTGCCGCAAAAAGCAGCAAATTGCCCGTTACCCGCGTTATCCCCGCCGTACAGCAGGCAGTCGATACTCACGCCGACGAACAAGGCTGGGCGCGTTTGAGCGACGTATCGAAGCAACTCGCCGCACAAGGCACCGACCCGCAGCAATACGGCTTTGAAACCATAAACCACCTCATCCACGCCATCTACACCGACTGGCTGGAAATCAAAAAAGCCGGTCGCGGCGAACGCCTGCGCATCAACAAACGCTTTACCGCCAAAGGTTAAGCCAAGCCATAGGTTTGAAGGACAAGGATAATCTGCTGCTTAATCTAAAAAGGTCGTCTGAAAATCTAAATCCCAAGTGAGCTGACCTCAAAATCATTAAAAGGAAAATCATGACTTCCGCAAACATCATCCCGAAACTTGCCGTCATCGCCGCCGTATCTGCTGCCGCACTGTGGGCGCAGGATGCCGCCGCCTGTTCACCCAATCTACCCAACTATGGCAACTGCATCCGACAGAGAAATGAAGCTCCAATCCAACAGCAGATACAGGCCGCGCAACAGCAGCAACAGGGTGGCTACGGCATACGGCAACAAAACCTCCGTCCCCAACCTCGTGGTATGAACAAGCAGGAATGGGAGGACTTCCAAAGGATGCAGCAGGAAATTGCCGCCTACAAACAGGCCAACCCCAAAGGCTGCGATGCCGGACAAGACGGCCTGCAGTTTTGCTGGGATCATACTGCCGGCAGCAGCACCTCGTTTGCCTACGTTTTGGCCGAAAACTGCGAATCCCATTACGGATGCACCGATCACGGCCTGCAATACCGCTACGATGAAAACGGCCGTTTGCAAATCGTCCGCATCTACGACAGGGACATCATCATCAAAGGCGAAAATACCTACCGTTTCAACGAAGACGGCAGCGTTACCGTCTTCGACCACAAACGCAACAATACATTTGACCAATTCAAGAAAGTCTACGACATCAGCACTGAAGAAGCCCTAAGCCGCCTGCACCTGCCCAAAACCGTCCTGCGCCTGAAAATTACGCCCGACCCGAAACAGCTTGCATCCTTCCGCCGCATACTGCCCGCAGGCTGTTCAGGCACAGCCGAAATGCGTGTCGGCAAAGTAGCTTGCAGCATCGAACTGCTGGGCAAATAAACCCCGCCATGCCATTCTTTGCCGCTACGTTTTTTATGTAACCGCAGCCAAAAGGCAAAAGGTCGTCTGAAACCTGAACCGCTCCCAAAGTTGGACAACCCATCCAACCACAAGGGGCGGTTCGTCGTTCAGACGACCTTTAATGCTAAAATGTCTTCTGTTTGCCACACACACCGTTTTTCATGAATATTCTCGAAGCCTTATTGTTATTGGTCCTGCTGATTGTCATCAGCGCATTCGTTTCCTGTTCCGAACTCGCGCTCGCCTCGGCACGAAAAATCAAATTGCAAGTCATGGCAAAAGACGGTGGTGACACGCGCGCGCTGGATGTGCTCAACATGCAGCAGCAGCCGGGCAGCTTCATCACCGTCGTCCAAATCGGTTTGAACGCCGTCGCCATTCTCGCCGGTATCGTCGGCGAAGCGGCGGTGCGCCCTTATTTCGGCGGTTTGTTGGCAAACGCGGGCAGTTGGGGCAGTACCGCCGCGTCGCTGCTGACATTCGCGCTGGTCACGGGCAGCTTCATTCTGATTGCCGACCTGATGCCCAAACGCATAGCGATGACTCATCCCGAAGCGGTGGCGGTGCGCATCGTGCGGCCGATGATGTTTTTGATTTTTATCCTAAAACCTTTCGTTTGGACATTTGACGGACTGGCGAACGCGATATTCAAACTCTTCAAAATTTCCACCGTCCGCCAAGAGCAGTTGACCTCGGAAGACATTTACGCCGTCGTCGATGCGGGCGCGCAGGCGGGCGTGTTGAAAGAGCAGGAACACTACCTGATTGAAAATATTTTCGACATGCAGGCGCGCACGGTGACTTCCACCATGAGTACGCGCGAATACATCGCCTATTTCGATAAAAACGACAGCAGCGATACCGTGTTGGAAATCATGTCGGAAAAACCGCACAACAAATTCTTGGTGTGCGACGGCGATTTGGAACGCGTCATCGGCTACATCGAATCACACACGCTGCTGACTTTGTTTTTAAAAGAAAAAGACGTCCGCCTGACCGACAAGCGCGTGTTGCGCAAAGCCTTGTTCATCCCAGACACGCTGTCGCTTTACGATGTCTTGGAAACCTTCAAAACTTCCGGCGAAGACTTTGCCGTAGTAGTAAACGAATACGCGCTGGTGGTCGGCGTGGTGACGTTGAAAGACGTGATGAGCATCGTCATGGGCGAGCTGGTCAATACCGAAGAAGAGCCGCAAATCATCCGCCGCACCGAAGATACCTGGCTGGTGGACGGCGCCACGCCGCTCGCCGACGTAATGCGCGCGTTGGACATTGAGGAATTTCCCCATTCGGAAAACTACGAAACCATCGCTGGCTTTATGATGTATTCCCTGCGCAAAATCCCGAAACGCACCGATTTTCTGGTTTACGCGGGCTATAAATTTGAAATCATCGACACCGAAAATCTGAAAATCGACCAGCTTTTGGTGTCTAAACAAAGCGATACGGTAGAAAAAATATAATCAGCCGCAGCAACCATCCGAAAAACTTAAAAAATAAATTTCAAGAACAAATCATGATAGCCAATACCGAACCACAAAAATACGCCCGCAGCCTGCACGCCCCCATCAGCTTGGGCACCACCTCAGACGACCGCTTTATGCCGCGCGGCTACCTCGCGCATTTCGCCACTCTGCCGCAATTGGTATTGACCGAAAAGCTGGACGGGCAAAACAACTGCTTCG